>JBAXTB010000181.1:0-11530 GCA_037130425.1 Bacteroidota bacterium | reverse complement strand
CCACCACGGATTACACAGATTTTCACAGATTATATACAACTTTTAAAATCTGTGGTAATCTGTGAAATCTGTGGTGAACGAAACGCGTGGCATATAAACCCACCACGGATTACACAGATTTTCACAGATTATGTACAACTTTTAAAATCTGTGGTAATCTGTGCAATCTGTGGTGAACTAAACGCGTGGAAAGTTTTGTAACACCCGAAAGAGGTTCTGGTCTAATCCTAAAACAACTTTCGCAATGAACATGATTTCCAAGCGCTCCATGCTGTTTTTGTTAGGCAACCTGCTTAATATGAACACCGTCGCTGCACAAAACAACCAAGCGCCCAAAGCATTTCCTGCCAACCCGGCCATCGACCGTCAGGGCGAAAAATGGGTCGCCATCACCAAAGTGAAAAAGCCCTGGTATGCATTCCGCAGCTTGGTGGTGAAAAAATTCGTCGGCAGCATGCCGGAATACGCCGCCATTCCCGGACTTTTGTTTAAAGCCTACGCTTTTACAGCCCATGCGCCCTATTTTGGCGGCATTTACTTGTGGGACGACAAAATCAGCGCCCAAAACTGGTTTAACCCGACCTGGTTTGCACGCGTCCTGAAAACCTATAAAACGCCCGGTGTTGTCTTGTATTTTAAGGTAACCGGCGTGCAAACCCTGCAAACGCTGTACGCAACAAAAGGCGACTATTATTCAAGCCTCAGCATGGGTGACGCCGCTTTGCCCAATGACACGAAAGGCCTGCTGCGGGTTTATTGGGTGGAAAATGAGGCGGGTGAATCGGGGCATATTTGCCTGTGGGCCAGCGAAAAAGCCGCCAAAGCCTATTTTAAAACCGTTAAGGTTGAACCCGAATACTTTGATACGCCGGTACTTTTATGGGAAACCAAAAGCGCGCAATAAAAAACCTGGAATATGCTACACGCGATGAAAACCCGTACGTCCGATACCACAACCGATGAAATGCTGCTTGCCGAGGCGCTGGCAGGCAACAAACAGGCCTTGGAAAACCTGTTAAAACGCTATCAGGACTATATTTTCAACATTTCCCTGCGCCTGTTTGCCCATCCGGATGACGCGCTCGACGCTACGCAGGAAGTGCTGATCAAAATTGTGACGCATTTGAAGACCTTCAACGGAAAAAGCCAGTTTAAAACCTGGCTTTTCCGCATTGCCGTGAATCATTTTTTGAATACGCCCCGAAAAAAAGTGGAGCAATTTTTTGACCACCGGGCGCCGGATAACCCTCTGCTGGACATTGCCGACGCCCCCGGCGAAACATACGAAGAGGCGCTGGTGGAAGAAGTCCGCCTGGCTTGCTCGATGGCCATGTTGATGTGCCTGAACCGGGATCAGCGTTTGATTTATATTATTGGTGAAATATTCGGCGCCGAGCATCAGTTGGGCGCCGAATTATTCGGCTTGAGCACCGCCAATTACCGCGTACGCCTGCACCGCGCCCGTACCGATCTCCTGAATTATATTGCCGGCCGCTGCGGATTGGTGGACCCTAAAAACAGCTGCCGGTGCTACAAAAAAACGGGTGCGATGATTCAAAAAGGCTTTGTTGACCGCGAAAAACTGGTTTTTAATGCCGAATACACCCAAAAAATACACGAAATTATTGCCACACAACGCGATGCCGTTTCGGATGACATCAAGTTCCGAATGACTGAATTATTTGTAGACGCTCCATTTCAGGTGAAACAGGAGTTGGACGATGTATTAGAGGGGCTGTTGCGGTAGGCCGAAAAAAAATGTCGTATAACCTTTATTTTTAACCAAATTTTTGTTTGAAAACAGCGGCATTTCGTTCTGAGAACAAAACTTTTACCTGATCTTTAATTTCAACCGTTAACTGTTCCTGTTCCCATTTTATCCCGGTAATAAAATTTACATTAATGATTTCCTGGCGATTGGCACGAATAAAAAAACCGGCAGGTAAACGTTGCTCCAGTTTTCTAAGCGATTGGTGCATAAGACAATGATCGGAGCCAAAATGAAACCTTGCATAATTACCCAAGGCGGTGATATGGGAAATGTTTTTATAAGGAATAAAGTAACACTTTGATCCGTCTTTTATAAAAATTTTCTCCTCCAAAGGAGCCTGTTCACTGCTGACAACCAATGTTTTACGAATTTTTTCTATGGTTTTATCTAACCTGGTTTGGCGAACAGGCTTGGGTAAATAGTCAAGGGCATTTTCTTCAAAAGCACGAATTGCATACGCATCATAAGCGGTTACAAAAACAACATGCGGCGTAAAAGCGCAGGCCAACAGGATATCAAATCCGGTGGCGGATGGCAACTCTATATCGAGGAAAACGACGTCCGGCTTGATTCGATTAATTTTTTCAATCGCAACAGAGGCCAAACTCGCTTCATCGACTATTTCTATATCCGGGTATTTAGAAAGCAAAAACCGCATTTCATCCCGTGCCAAGCGTTCATCATCAATAATAATCGCACTAATCATATTCGACAGGTAAGCTAATGATTGCAGAGACTTGTTCAAGCGGCTTTTGCGTGATCTGAAATGAGGCCCGGTCCTGGTACATAATGGCGAGGCGTTGTTTCAAATTTTGCAGGCCGGTACCGGCAGACGCTCCTGGTTGGTAAATGCCTGAGTTGTTTACGGCAATGATAAGTTGTTGATTATCAATTATTATTTCAATTGAAATAAGCGTCGCTTGTTCCCGTTTTGCCAGCCCGTGTTTGATTGCATTTTCCACCAATAATTGTACGCAAAAAGTCGGAATCCGCGCCGTCATTGCCTCTTCCGATATGTGGATAGAGGTTATTAAACGTTCTTCAAAACGCATGGCCTCTAATGCGATATAGTCCTGCACAATGTTCATTTCATCTTGAACACGAATTAAATTATATTGATTTACGCTAAGTGAAACCCGAAGTAAATCAGCCAATAATGTTAACATTTCTCGTGCATTATGGGGATCGGAAAGGGTTAAGGCGCGAATACTATTTAATGCATTGAATAAAAAATGTGGATTGAGTTGGTTTTTTAAGTTTGCTAATTCCGATTCCCGCTGCAACATGGCAATCTGCCCAATTTCTATTTCCTTTTTTATAAGCGACTGATAGTAGCGAATCACGTGGTACCCAAGAAACCAGGGCAGCAGGAAGAAAATGCTGAAAAAAAAACACTAAAAATAAAATTTATACTGGTTCTAAGCGGAAACGGGTCTGCTAAAGAACTCGATACAATTGGAATCGATATCGTGAAAACCTCAATAGTTGTTGCCGTTATAAACATGCAGGCAAGCAGATACGGCATAAATTTTTCCCATTTAGATATATCTATTTGCTTAACAATTAAGGTTCTATGATAAAAATGGGTACCGAGTACACAAGTTATACTAATCGCAAATACCAGTCTAAGCCAACTGGTTAAGGCAATGCCATCAATGACCGCCCCCCAAAGCAGAGCATTATAAAACACCCAAAAACCGATTTGTGTCAACCAATAGGTGCGATTTAACAAGACGCTTTTTTTTACCATTGTCAAATTTAAGGATGTCGGTTTTTCAAACGAATCATTGTTACACAAACGCGGTATTTAAGTGATGAATGGGATTCGTCATTTGAATACCGCGCTGGTGTAATTGTATGCGGCCGGGATGGCGATACGCTGAATATTTGTGCCACAAAGTTCACACAAACAATTTTACGTGGCATTTTAAATCAACAATCATGACAAAAAGAAGTTTTCTGATCGTAGTCTGGGCATTGTCTATCATTATGCTCAAAACGCAATGCGGGATGGCGCAGTTCTCCATCGACCTTGAAACCGGCGCCGGCTTTGTTACGCAAAACGATGCGAGCAGCTCGTGGAAAAACAGCAATGGCGAATTAAACGGTACCGATGGAACGCAGTATTCCTATAAAACCGACTTTAAGAATCCGGCAAAACCGGTGATTCGTTTTAGAGCATCTTATGGATTTGGACGCACCAAACGGCATCTGATCAGTTTTTTAGCGGCGCCTTTACAATACAAAGCAAAGGGATCGTTTCAACAGCCCGTTACGTTTAATAGTCAGGTTTTTGCGCCCGGCGTAGAAACGGAAGGTTATTATCAATTCAACGGCTATCGACTCACCTACCGTTTTTTAATCAAAAATACTGAAAAATTACGGCTTGGGGTCGGGCTGACGCTTAATCTGAGGGACGCTGAGTTTTCCTTAAAACAAGGCAGTTTGTACGAGCGCAACTACAACAGAGGCGTGGTACCTTTACTGAATACCTATTTGAAATACCATTTGGGGGGCCATGTTTACGGACTTGTGGATGGCGATATTTTTTACATCGACAACAGCGGGGGCGCCATTGATTACCTGGGCGGATTGCAATATGACCTAAACGGCAAGGCGGGTATCAAACTCGGCTATAGAGTATTTTCAGGCGTAGGTAGCGAAAAAGGGAATGTGTACAATAAATTGCTCGCGCAATCAATCATTGTGGGCGGCGTATTTCAGTTTTAGAAATACGGTTTTTGTCGTTGTTGGCGTCCTCGCCATAGCTGTCAGGCTGAAATGCTTTTAATAACATTAGCCTGATGGCTATGGCCTATTGACCAAGCGCAACTTCCGTGAGCAGTTCATCTCGGCATTTTGACGGGTACCGACAAGATTCCTGTCTGGCACAATTAAATAAACCTTTTGCGCTTCTCTAAGATTCTCTTGGCATTTTTTGTAAACACCTTCCATCGGGGAAATAGTAACATGAAAAACGGTGTTTCCAATTGCAAGATCGCCTGAACGATTAGATTGTAAAACTTTATGCCGGTTAATAAACTCTTAATATGATTATTTGTTGAAAAACAAGACCTTTAGGGTCGTTCCTGATCTAATGTCCCTATTAATTATCCTTCCATGATTCTCCGTCGTATTTTTCGCATTCTAATGTATCTTTTCCTTGCCCTGTTGCTCGTATGGATCGTTGCCGTACAATCGGGTTATATGATGATGCGCACGCCTGACGCCGAAATGGCCGAAAAAATGCGCCAAAAGGGCCAAGCCATTACCCCGCAATTCTTTGATATTCAAAGCAGTACAGGTCGTAGTATACATGCGGTAGCCATTATTTCCAATGACAGCCTCCCGTGGCTCGTCATGCTGCATGGTTCGCCCGGTTCTACGGACGCGTATTTGGATTATTTGTCCGATACAAGTTTGAGTAAGCGCGCCAACTTAGTTGCAATGGATCGAGCGGGGTTCGGCTATTCCGATTATGGCAAACCGGAGATTTCCCTAAGTCGCCAGGCGATGGATGTTAAAGCGGTGGCAGATAAGTTCGCGCTTGGCCGCAAAGTGTTTTTGTTGAGCCACTCCATGGGCGGCCCCGTCATTTGCCGTTTTGCGATGGATTATCCGGGCCAAACGGCGGGTTTAATCAATGTAGCCGGCTCGGTGGATGCCGATCTGGAGCCGCATCCCTGGTGGCAGCCGGTGCTGGATGTGCCGCCGATGAAGTGGCTGTTGCCGTGTTCGTTATGGGGCAGCAACCATGAAATCAAATATTTAGGCCCGGAATTGAAGGCCATGATGCCGCTTTGGGCAAATATTAATTGTCCGGTAGAAATTGTACACGCGCAGGATGACAAATTGGTAGATGTCGGAAATGTGGCGTTTTGCAAAAAAATGATGACGAATGTGCCGTATTTTAATGTGCGGCTGCTGGATAAAGGCGATCATTTTATTTTGTGGAGCAGACGGGATGTGGTAAATGCGGCGATTTTTGCGTTGTTGAAGTAAGGTTGGTGTGGAAGAACACATCACGCTCGGCAAATCAAACCTTTGTGGAAAAACGATCACCCGCATGAAACAATTATTTACCCTCTTCTTTGCTGTCCTCATTAGCCTGCCCTTATTCGCCCAGAAAAAACAGCTCGAACACACCGACATCCCGCGCTGGCGCAAAATCGAAGGCCAGAAAATCAGCAACGATGGCCAGTGGATAGCCTACAACCTCACGCCCGTGACGGAAGGTGATGCCCAATTGCAACTGTGGAACGCCGGTACTGCCCAAACGATCAGTTTCCCGCGCGCCTCCGAAGCCCGTTTCACGGAAGACAACCGCTTCCTCGTGTTCCGCATCAAGCCGCCGCTGGATACTTTGAAGGCCCAGCGCCGCCGTAAAGTAAAAGAAGACGACCTGCCCAAAGACAGCCTTGGCATTTATACCCTCGGCAACGGTAAATTAGAAAAGATTGCCCGCCTGAAAGGTTTTACCCTGCCTGAAAAATGGTCCGGCTGGCTGAGTTACCAACTTGAACCAGAAAAACCGGCGCCTGCCAAAAAAGACACCACTGCAAATAAAACGCCGGTTGTATCTACACCAGCGCCTGCCCCTACAACACAAGACACTGTAAAAACGGCCAAACCCGCTAAGAAAACGCCTAAAAAGCCCAAAAAAGAAGACAAAGAGAACGGATACCGCCTTTTTGTACGCAACCTGAATACCGGCGTTGAAGACACGTTTGCCTACATACTCAATTACACGCTGGCCAAACGAAGCCCCATGCTCCTGCTTCAAAGCACGGGCAAAGGCGACACACTCGCTTTTAAAGCGCGACCGGAAGCCCTGCAAAACGGCGTTTATACCTTCGATCCCGCCACCCGGCAAGTGCGGCCTTTGTGGCGCGGCAAAGGCAAATTCCAACAACTCAGCCTCGATGATTCTGGAACCAAAGCCGCATTTTTAGCCGATTTGGACACCACAAAAGCCCGCATTCGGCCCTGGCAATTGATGACAGCCCTGGGTCGCGACTCCGCGCGCATATCCGTAGGCGCGCAAAGCCCGGTGCTGCAATCGGGCAATTATTTGCTGAGCGAATTTTATAAACCCGTCTTTTCTGACAATGGCGAAAAACTGTACTTCGGTCTGGCCGCGCAGCCTGTTTTACCCGATACCACGCTTTTGCCCGAAGAAATTGTAAACGTAGAAGTGTGGTCCTGGAACCAGGGCCATATATACACGGAAGATAAAAACCGATTGGAAAGCGATAAAAAACGCGCCTTCCCGGCCGTTTGGCGCATTTCAGAAAACAAATTGCTGGCGCTCGGCTCGGCGGATATGCCGGAACTGCGTTTTCAGGAACAGCGCAACGCCGATATGGCGCTTGGTTTTACGGAAGAACCTTACGCCCAATACAACAGTTGGGAAGGAAATCCGCACAAGGATTTGTTTGCCGTAAATCTTAAAACCGGCGCTAAAAAACAGATTGTCAAGGATTTGCGTTGCAACCCGCGCCTTAGTCCGGAAGCCCGCTATATTTCCTGGTGGAGTGCGCCCGACACCGCCTGGTTTGCCTGGAGCGCTCTTACGGAAAAGACCCTGCGCCTGAGCGACAACAAATGGGCGCCTTTTTATGATGAACTTACAGACGTGCCCGACCTCCCGGAAGCCCACGGTATGGCGGGCTGGATCAGTAACGACGAAGCCATTTTATTGTACGACCGCTACGACATTTGGAAAGTAGACCCTAGCGGACAAAAACCGGCGCAGCGCCTCACCCGCGGCCGCGAAGGGCATATCAAGTACCGCTACCTCAAATTAGATCCCGAAGAATACAGCATTGCGCCGAATGCACGGATTTTGCTGCACCAGTTTAATGAAGAAACCAAGGCCGAGGGCTATGCCTGGCTTGACCTGAAAAGCGACGTGCTGACGCCCTGGCTTTATGGCGATTTTGCGTATGCGCGCACGCCTGTGAAGGCAAAAGACAGCCCGGCCTTGTTGTTTACGAAAGAAAATTTCCAGGTTTTTCCCGATTTGCTTTACCTGAATGCCGGCCATACGGCGAAAGCGACTGAGCCAATCCGCGTAAGCAATGCCAACCCGCAACAACAGGAATACCGCTGGGGAACCATCGAGCCGATTCATTGGACTTCCTTAATGGGTCAAAAATTAGACGGCCTGCTTGTAAAACCCGAAGATTTTGACCCGACCAAGCAATACCCCATGTTAGTCAATTTTTATGAGCGCCAATCCGACGAACTCAACCGCCACCGTATGCCGGATTTCGGGCGCTCGACCATCAACTGGACATTTTACGCCAGCCGGGGCTATTTGATTTTTATCCCCGACATCCCGTACCGCGTGGGGTATCCCGGCGAGTCGGCCTACGACGCCATTGTGAGCGGGGTCACGTCTTTGCTGGATAAGGGCTTCGTAAAACGCGATAAAGTGGCCTTACAGGGACATTCCTGGGGCGGCTACCAAACGGCTTATTTGGTCACCCGCACCAACCTGTTTGCCTGCGCGGAAGCGGGCGCGCCCGTGGCCAATATGACTTCGGCTTACGGCGGTATCCGCTGGGAATCGGGCTTGAGCCGGGCCTTCCAGTATGAGCGCCAGCAAAGCCGGATCGGTGGTACGCTATGGCAGTATCCGATGCGTTATTTGGAAAATTCGCCCTTATTTGCCTTGGATAAAGTAGAAACGCCGCTGCTGATTTTGCACAACGACAAAGACGGCGCCGTGCCCTGGCAACAAGGCATCGAACTGTTCAGCGGCCTGCGCCGACTCGGAAAACCGACCTGGCTGCTCAACTACAACGACGAGCCGCACTGGCCGGTAAAACTGCAAAACCGCATGGATTTCCAAAAACGGATGCAGCAGTTTTTCGACTATTACCTGCTTGGCGCGCCGCAGCCCAAATGGATGCAACGCGGGGTGCCGCCGATGGAAAAAGGGATTTTGCAGGGACTGGAGACTGGTAATTAATTCAAAATCACCACCTTCGTAATAATCGCATCCGGCGTATCAAACGACGTATTGCTGGTCGCATAAATCAGGTAAACGCCCGTGGCTGCCCGACGCCCAAGGTAGTCGCGGCCGTTCCAGACCGCCTGGCCGCCCAGGGCTTTGCCTTCATAAATGAGGTTGCCGGCGATGTCCGTAATTTTTACATTGGCATCGCGGGCCAGCCCGTAAATGGCAATAGGGCCGTCGTAGTCAGGTCGTACCGGATTGGGGTAAGCATACGGCGCCTTGCTGTTGATTTTACCGCCTTCCGTGGCTTCGGCGCGCACCGAAAGCAGACCTTTTTCCGTGCCGATCCAGGCTTCCCCGGTTTTCGGATTGATGGCGATGTCTGTGATATTATTGTCGAATAGCGGGCTGTTTGTGCTGGTAAAATTGGCCTCCTGCGTGAGCGCGTCCGAGGATTGTACAAACACCCCGTTGGAAGTGCCGAACCATTTGCGGTTCCCGCCGTCTACGGCAATGGCTTTAACATCTTCTGTTTCAAGCAAATAGCCATTAAAACCATCTACATTCACAATGCGGCGACGGCCCGTGCAATTACCATCGAACACACTGCTGCCGCATTCAAAACTGACGACGCCTTGTTGCGTTCCTACCCAAACATCCCCTTCCAGGTCAACCGAAACACAGTTCACGGAGTTGGTGGGCAGGGCGCTGTTGGCGGTGGTAAATACTTTATACCGGTCATCAGACGGGTTATCAATATCGGCGCCGCTGTCGTACACCAACACACCGCCGTTGAAGGCAATAACAAACCATTTGTACCCGCTTTGATCCACCGCCACCTGCAACAAACCCTGTGCCGGTGAAGCGGAAAAGTTATGTAAAGTGCCATCAGATTTTAACACCGCAATCGGCGCGCCTGCCCCGTAATTGCTGATCCACAGGTTGTTGTTTGCATCAAATGCCATGCCGCCGATGGCCGTGCGGTTATCGCCTGAAGCGCCAGCGCCTTGTAAAATAGAGTTGTGCTGGTTATATTTTTTTATCAAATTACCGTCCGTAAAATCGAGCATGCCGCCTACCCAGCTGCCTACGAAAACCTGATCTTTGTTTGGATTAGCAGCCACTTTCCACAGATCAACCCAACTAAATTCGCTATCCGCCAGTTCAGGAATCGTGTTTTTATTCCAGCCTTTCCACACACCGTCTTTGAACACATACAGGCCGTCCTGAATATACAGCGCCGCAAGCCCCGAATTTGGGCCAGGCGTTCCTATATATGTGGTGCCGTCATTTCCAATGGCAATTTCGGAGCATTTATGGTTGAATGGCGAATTATAAGTGATATAATCGCATTGATTTGTAGACATATCCAAATATCGGAATTTATCCTGCAAATCGGCGATCCAGATTTTTTTTACACCATCCTCCACCGCGTACAACGGAATAATGGCATTACAAGACCCTTGTATTTCAGAACGACTGCCGGAAGGCTCTATGTATTCCACTTTACCAAGGTAGGCATTCTCCTTGCGCCAGCCTACAAGTACGCCGGGACCTTCTGCCGTCAAATAAACCACCTGCCACTCCGGATGGGTTTCGAGGTTGCTGCATGTGGTACCGTCAAATTGGTACAAACCTTTATCAATGCCAAGGTAAAGCAAGCCGTTTTTGGCCGCCAAAGCCTTAACCACCATGCCGGTAGGGAAACCTTTGTTGGCGCCCATCAGCTCCCAGCGGCTAAAATCTGCCGGATTCACATCATCTGCCGGGAGCCGGTAAACGCCCCCTTCCGTGCCCGCGTATAGGTAATTGTTGTAAATGGTAAATGAATGCACCGGCATATCGGTAAATGTCGTGTACTCCGCCTCCGCTTTTTCGAGGTTCATTTTTAAAACCCCAAATCCACACGCCAAGTAGGCGATTTTGCCGTCAAATGCGACGTCATATATCTTTTTGTCGCCGATAATATTGATGTTTTTCTTGATAAAAGGCAGGTTGGTAATGGCGCCGTCTACCGTATTGTACAGGTCCAAATTGCTGTTGGTGTAAGCCGTGAGCAGGATTTTGGTCGCTTCATTGTAGCGGATCAGTTGCATGCCCACATCGCTGAGGCCCTCCACCTTTGTGATAAACTTAGGCGAGCGGTCGGCTTTGTCGATCTCCACCACGGCCCATTCGGTTGCAAAATAAACTTTTTGGGCGCTTTGGGTCACATAAGTTGCGCGTTGCCAAGGCAAATGCTGGCGCCATTCCCCGATTTTTAAGGGTGGAAAATCCACCGTATCGGTTTGGCCAAACGCAAAAAAGGCGATATGCAGGAGACTTAAAGTAATCAGTTGGAGGCGCATAATCAAAAAGAGTTGTTGGCCTAATGGCGCAAAGTGCAGGCTGCGGGTTGCCTGTTGAATATCGAACAGATGAATATCGAACAGATGAATATCGAATGAACTGAGACGATGACTGATCTTTTTAAATGGAATTGGGCCGGTGATTGCGGTTTTACCCAATCGCCAAATCGGCGCCTTCCTGCCCCACCAGCGCCCCGATCGCCACACCCATTCCGCTTAGCCGCACAGACACGACGACATTGGGCGAAACATGTTTTATAATGGGCTTTTTCACTGGTCCCAGGCCCATGATGCCTGTCCACCAATATTCAATATCAATCGCTTGGTCGGGACAAATGACGGTATGCAGCAACTGCGCCAGTGCGCTGCGAATCATTTCATTGGCGCCGAACTGATCCGTTTTTTCTTCTTCCAAGGCCAAATGCCGGCCACCGCCAAGCAAAATAC
>JBAXTB010000180.1:0-11551 GCA_037130425.1 Bacteroidota bacterium | reverse complement strand
CGCCTATCTGCCGCTTACTCTGCCTTGCAAATCAACCTCGGTATCGGCCAGGAAGAAGAGTTGGATAGCCTGAAACACATTGAATTGACCGCCACCAACATGAGCGGACAAGCCCAAACCGCCCAGGGCGAAATCACACTCCAACGCTTGCAGGAACCACCCGTGTTCTACATCAACCGTTATTGGGAAAAACCGGATGTTTGGACCATTTCGGAAAGTAATTTCAAGAAAGATTTTCCATTTTATGCCTGGAAAGAAGATGACGACCCGGAAAAATGGGCAAAATCTGGCAACCCGGTAACTGTTGCGTTTGACACTAAAAACGGCAAAACGGTTAATTTGAATAAAAACCTGCAAGCCGGCGTGTATCAATTGGTGCTCAAATCCAAAGATGCATACGGTGAGCCGGTTGAAGTAAAACGTTTGTTCCGTATCTGGGAAAGCAGCAAACCGGCCACGCGCTTTACATCACCCAACGGACTTGTAGAAAAAAACAGTTATGAACCCGGTGAAACAGCTCGTATCTGGTTGGGCGGAAAAGATGAAAACCTGAATGTGTTTTTTGCTACAGAAAAAGAAATGCTGCAAAATCCGCGTTGGTTGCGTGTAAACGGCGCAGAACAAGTGACTTTGCCGATCACGGAAGCCAATCGCGGCGGCATGTTTGCCCATTGGTTCGTGGTGCGCAACAACCGTCGTTATTCCAGCGATTTGTCAATTCCGGTGCCTTGGAGTAACAAAGACCTTAACATCACGTATGAAAGTTTCCGTGATAAACTCGCGCCCGGACAACAGGAAGAATGGCGTTTGAAAATCAGCGGCCCGAAAAAAGATAAAGTTGCCGCTGAAATGGTTGCGACCTTGTACGATGCCTCATTGGATCAATTTATGATGCACCAATGGACACGTGTTGGTTATCCCGGCAATACACAACAAGTGTTTAGCAACAATGTGACCGGGTTCAACCTGCAAGTCGGAGAGCTCCGCTACGAATACACGCCGGAAGACAATCCCGTAAACGAACGCAGTTACCGCAACCTGAACTGGTTTGACTTCCCGATGTACGGCGGTCGAATGCAGGTTATGTATGATATGGCGGCGCCGGCATCTGTTCAGTTGCAAGGTCGGGCCGCAGGAATATCTGTCGGGGCGATGAAAAAATCAAGGGTGATGTCGGAGAATGAATCATTTGAAGAAGCAAAGATAGGAGACGTCAATGGCACAGCAATTTCCAATTCCTTAGCATTGGATAGTACGCGTGCTAAAGCAAATGCGCCTGCACCACCTGCTATCCGCAGCAACCTGAACGAAACGGTGTTCTTCATGCCCGAAATCCGGACAGACGCCGAAGGCAACGTGGTGCTGAAATTCAAAATGAACGAAGCGCTTACCCGTTGGAAATTAATCACTTATGCGCACACGAAGGATTTGAAAGAAGCCATTTCCGTAAAGGAAGTTGTAACCCAAAAAGATCTGATGGTGCAGGCCAATGCGCCGCGTTTCCTGCGCGCGGGCGATGCGTTTGAGTTTTCTGCCAAAGTAAGTAACCTGTCAAAAGAAGTCATCGACGGCAAAGCTAGTTTGACGCTGCTGGATGCCGCAACGCTCCAACCATTGGATGTTCAATTTGGATTAGACGGCGCCCAAAAATCGGTCAATTTTAACGTGCAACCCGGCCAAAGCGCGCCTTTGCGTTGGAACATTAAGATCCCAGGCGATTTCAGCGGCGCTGTAACCTGGCAGGTATTTGCCGACGGCAAACAATTCCGCGACGGCGAGGAAAGCACGATTCCGGTGGTAACCAACCGAATGCTTGTCACTGAAACACTGCCGATTACGGTGCGCGGCGGCCAAACGAAGAAGTTTTCGTTTGACAACCTGAAAAACGCAAATTCCAATACCTTAGTTACGCAACGCTACACCCTTGAATTTACCAGCAATCCGGCCTGGTATGTGGTTCAATCGCTGCCCTATTTGATGGAATATCCGCATGAATGCAGCGAGCAGATTTTCAGCCGTTTTTATGCAAACACCCTCGCATCAAGTGTAACGGCCAAAATGCCGAACATCCGTCGGGTGTACGAACGCTGGAAAGGCACGGACGCTATGAAATCGCCGCTTTCCAAAAACCAAGAACTGAAATACGCCCTGCTGGAAGAAACGCCCTGGGTGATGGAAGCCCAAAGCGAAGAACAACAACGGCAGAATATTGCCCTGTTGTTTGACTTAAACCGCATGGCCGACGAACGCGAACGCGCGCTCGGTATTTTGGCCGAACGCCAAACCTCCAGCGGCGCATGGCCCTGGTTCTCCGGCGGTATGGAAAGCTGGTACATCACACAGTATATCGTGGAAGGTCTTGGACATTTGCAACATTTGGGCGCATTTGATCCGCAAAAAGATCAAAAAGCCGAGCAAATGCTGGATAAAGCACTTGGATTCTGCGATCAAGCGATTGAAAAACAATATAATGAACTGGAAAAACTCGTGCAGGCCGGTAAAGCCAAATGGGAAGACGACCATCTTGACGGTATGGCCATTCATTACCTGTACGCCCGTTCTTTTTTCCCGCTCGACAAGATCAATAAAATTCACGCCTACTATTTAGAGCAGGCCCAGAAATACTGGCTCGGCAAAGGGCTTTATCAGGAAGGCATGATCGCATTAGCCCTGCAACGCAACGGTCGTAAAGAAGCCGCCGTGAAAATTGCAAACAGCCTGCGCGAGCGCGCCCAACAAAAAGAAGAGCTGGGTATGTACTGGGCTTTCGACTGGGGATACTACTGGTACAACCTGCCGATTGAAACCCAATCGCTGATGGTTGAGGTGTTCGACGAAGTTGCAAACGATCCAAAAGCAGTGGAGGAACTGCGTATCTGGCTGCTTAAAAACAAACAAACAAACCGCTGGGAAAGTACCAAAGCCACTGCGGAAGCGGCCTACGCGCTGTTGTTACACGGTGAAAACTGGCTTGAAAATACCAAACAAGTATCTGTTTCACTGGGTGGCCGTACCATCAAGCCAAACGAGGTAGAGCCGGGCACGGGTTATTTCAAACAACAATGGTCGGGCAACGATGTGAAACCGTCGTGGAGCGAAATTACGGTGGCAAATCCCAATTCCAACATCGTTTGGGGCGCTGCATACTGGCAATACTTTGAAGATTTAGATAAAATCGGAACCTTCAAAAAAACGCCGTTAACCATTGTAAAACAACTCTTTAGAGAAGAAAACAGCCCAACCGGGCCGGTGCTGAAGCCAATCACCGACCACGCCGGCCTAAAGGTGGGCGACAAACTAAAGGTGCGCATTGAAATCCGGGTAGACCGCCCGATGGAATATGTACACTTGAAGGACATGCGTGCGGCTGGGTTTGAGCCAGTGAACGTAATCAGCGGGTACCGCTATCAGGGCGGGCTTGGCTACTACGAAAGCACCAAGGACTTGGCTACGAACTTCTTTATCGACTACCTGCCGCGCGGTACATTCGTGTTTGAGTATCCGATGTTTGTGAGCCACCGGGGTGATATGTCGAATGGTATCACGACCATGCAGTGCATGTATGCGCCGGAGTTCACGACGCATTCGGAAGGGATTCGGGTTAAAGTGGAGTAGTTTTAGAGGCTCATTAGAGGGGTTTACCACGAAGGACACGAAGGTTACATAAAGAGCACAAAGCGTAGCGTACACAAAAATTAAAGTGTATGCTACGCTTTGTGCTCTTTGTGTAACCTTCGTGTCCTTTGTGGTTTCCCTTCTAAAAAGGTTACATTCCTAAGAAAATTAAACCTTTGTGTGGTTTTCCGCTCTAAAAGTGCCCCAGCGCACCCCTAACGCGCCTCATTCAAACGCCAATCATAATCAATATGTGAAATTTCAGTTTTATCGTTGATCTTAACCACCGCATATCGATTCAGGAAATCGCGCAAAGAGCCGGCATCCCGCTCAAAATCCCCTTTAAACCATTTAAAAATTTCAGATAATTCCGCTTTTTCTGCACTTATTCTATTCCGCAGCGGGTCATTGACAAAACCGCGCATGGCGGCATCAAGTTGTTCGTTTAGCCGTTTGGCCGTAAATGCCTCTCTTTGCAATTTCGGGCAGGAATACGAAGCGCAATTGATGGCAGCGTGTACCCGCGCATCTTTAAAAACGGGCCGCAGAATATTGTGTTCAATATTGTTTAGATCATACGTATAGCCTTGAATTTTAATAAATTGTATATCCCAAACGGAGTTTACAAAGGCAAGACCTCGTTTAATGTCCTTGATACTTTGAACCGGGTAATTTCTTAAAATCAGTTTAACCGTATAGGCATTATAGGCATTTATCCAATACGCCATTTGTTCATCGCGGCTCCAGTTTTTGTCGTTCGGATGCGCCGTTTCCAGCAAATGCAGGTACTCGTTGAGACGAACCGTATCTGCCAAAAAGCCTTTGTAATTGACAAATCCGTCGGTATTGACGTATTTTTTAAGCAATTCATCCCAGATTTCATGGGTTACAGGTTTGGAATCCGTGTCTCGTTTGATGGCCCTGCAATTGGTGCAGGTAAACCACAGTATCAAAACCGATAAGAGGAGTAAGGTTGATAAGAAAATCTTTTTCATACGTTTATTTTTGTTTTAAAATACGAATAATTTCCCCATCCGGTTTTCAACGACTATTTCAACATCCACTGGTAAACGCCTTTTACCCGGCCAGGCTGAGCCCCCCAACGAAATAAATTAAAGGCGACGAGGTTGGCCAATTGCACCCGCAACCAGCCATTTTTCCGGTATTTGCGGGCTGAAACGATGGCATTTTTAGGAATAATATAAAACGGCAGATTCCCCTTTCGCGCCCGCAATAGAAAGTCATACTCCTCCATTATGGAATAATATTCATTGTAGCCGCCCAATTGATCGAAAACTGATTTGCGGATGAAAAATGTTTTGTCGCCGCCCTGGCACCAAATCCAATGAAAACGGGTAAAATAGGCATTAATTTTCAGCATTAAATGGTTGATGTCAAACACATAACGATAACAACCCATTTCATAGCCCGCCTTTATAACAGATTGAATATCAAATGCAAAGGTATCGGGAGGAATCGTATCGGCATGGATAAAATAAAGAATTTCGCCTTGGGCTGCGCGCGCGCCTGCATTCATTTGCGCAGCCCTGCCGCGCACAGGGCATTGAACAATCTTAGCGCCGGCCTCCGTTGCATTTAAAACTGTTTCATCTGTACTGCCTGCATCTGCTACCAAAATTTCAAGCACAAGCGATCCGCCGTTTGATTGTAGATACCGCACCAGTGGGCCGATGCGTTCGGCTTCATTCAAAACAGGTATGACGATAGAAATACGCATGGTTTACCCCCACTTAAAGTTAGAAGGCCTCCCCAACTGTCAGATAAAAACCCGAGTTTCCTTTGCCCATGCCATAATCCAGCCGGAGATGCAACCTTTGTTTACGGTCAAATTCATAGCGAAGTCCGACGCCAAGATTAGGGCGCCACACGATCGTTTCGTTCAAATGATTAAACACTGTGCCCAAGCCGCTAAATATCACACCTTTAAACCGCCAGACCAATGGGAAACGAAGCTCCGTATCGAGGATAAGCATCCTGCGGTCTCGAAATTTACCATCCGGATAGCCCCTTAACCTGCTCGTTCCGCCAATTTGAGGCAAAAGGAAAAAGGGTACTTTACCCCAGTTTAACACAACATCGCCGTGTATCACGAGCACCTTATTGCGCCATAACTTGAAATACCTTGCACCATCAAAAGAAAAGCGGGTGTATTTAAAATCACTACCGGTTATGGCAGATTCATTCAATAAAAATACTTCCACATAAGAACCTTTGATCGGATAAAATTGGTTGTCCCGCGAATCAAACAACCACACCGGGCCAATTCCAGAAGAAAAACCGCCATCCGTTCCGGGAATCAGATGTTCAGCAATTTCTCCGATACTTTCTTTCTCAACAATCCGATATATATCCATCGAATAGCGTAAACCGACCAACTGTCTGTTGCCCAGGTTGTGCAGAAGCGTTGTCCGCATTCGGGGATATTGAGCCGTATATGTTTCCTTGTAGCGGTTTGGATATGTATTTCCAATGCCAAAATATTGATACAAATACTTATACCAGCCCAATTCGCCATAAGCGCGCCAGCCACCGCGTGGGCGGTACCATTCGAACTGAATCCCAATCTTTAATTGTCTTCGCTGCGTGAAAGAAACATTAAATCCAACATTGGAGCGCAGTGGATTTCCATAGAAGGTAAAAATACCGGCGACGCCACCTCCCCACTTGGTATCAGGGGAATAAAACACAAGCGGAACGCCAAAAAAGCGAAAAGATGAATCTCTGGAAGCCTCCTGAGCCTTTAGCGTCGGGATGAGTAGCAGCAAAAAAGGGATTAACAACGGAAAATTAAGTTGCCGTTTTCTGTGTTGCACAAGCATGAAAGGTAGTTTTTCCAAAATGTACGAGTAAAACACGTTTCGGGTAAACGATCAAAGTATGTCATTTTTATACGCCCAAGCATTCGGACTTTCATGGTCAAAATAATTTTCACAAAACCTCTTGTGACGGCGTATAATACCGATCCAGTTGGTCGTTATTTAGGCTCAATGGCCGAAAACACCAGGTTTTCTAAAAAAAGAATCACATTTTCAAGATCCTTGTCTTGACCAAAATCGGTCAAACGCGGCAGGTTTGTCATAAAATAACTCTGTAAATGCGCCATTTCAACCACCGTGCTCGCTAATGAACGAGGATATGGATATTCTGGATTCACATCTTCGAATAGGTTGGCAATCCGGGCGCATAAATCTTTATACGGTTTAAATAATTGTACCTCATTGATTTGTCCGATCTCCCTTGTAAGGTAAGTTTTGCTGCTTTCGGCGGTGACGATATTGTAAAGGGCTTTTTTATCCAGCCCTGAATGATCCAGCCCGTCAGGTAGTTCGCGGGTAAGTAGTTCGATTACCCTTTTAATCTTGAGTTTGGGATCGTTCATACCTTGCAGCGAGTACACGACTAAATATTCCAGGAAGTTCCAATACCAGTTTAGTATATAGAGTAAAAGTCTGTGCTTATTTTCAAAATAGCGATATATGCTGGCCTCTGTGGTATGCATTTCATCGGCAAGCTTTTTGAACGTAAAGTGTTCAAAACCAAGTTTATACATCAAAACTAAACCTTGTCTCACAATATTTCGCCCCAACGCAGTATCTTCTGGATCGCGTAGTGCCAACCGATCGCTCGGTTGAATCCTGATCTGAAATTGCATCACAATTTATATTTATTTGCAAAAGTAAATAAAAGCGTGTAAAACGTGTCGGGTTGGGCAATTATGAAAGGTACGATTTTTTCGTTGTTAAAATTTTCATAAACAAACCGCATTAACGAAGCTTCCAACGTTAATAAACAGATTTTGTGGCAACCGATACCCGAAAACGCGCATCAGTCATTTGTCATTAAACAAAATTGAGCAATAAAATTCTGCTTTAAACAGACCAAATAAACAATCATTTCAACCTTCATATCAATTAAAATCGTCCTAATCCTGATTTAAAAACGTATGATAGAACAAAAATCCTTGCCTGAAGTAATTTACCAGCTTTCTGCCAAAGGTTATCAACTGGCAGACGTGCAATTCCCCTCCACCCCACCCGATTCCATTCAGTCAGATGATTGGAAACTTGATGAAGTTCGACAAATCAAACCAGCGCCAAATAATACGGGAAAAGTGCTTGTGATCGCGGTATCAAGTACCAAGCGTCGAATGAAATTAGTCTTTGTAGAGGTTATTACCGCTAAACAGGATTTTAGCCCGATACATTTGTTACGACGATTATTCCCCTTACAAGTAAGAAAAAAAGCGCTTTAACTTAAATTTTAGATAACGATCTATTGGCGTTAAATGTTCTGATTAATCCTGTTCGCGATAATCTGTCGGATCAGTATAATCGAAATGGTGCCGTTGGCTTTGTTGGCCTTTAAGGTTCTGTTCCTCAAGGGTAAGATCATCTGACACACTCGTTTCCAGCCATGTATTGCCTGATTTACGGAATACCTGAACGTGCAAACCGAATTCTTCTTCAAAAAGACGTTCTACCTGCCATGTTGGCATATCCTCTTCGAGGAATAAAAGACCGCTATGCGGTTTCTTTTCGATATTTCCCAACACTTGATTTCGATCTTGGATCAGAAACTTGGCCGGGCTTCCCTTATAGGCTTCATGTTGCTTGGTAAAAAACGCCAAACTTAGGTAGGGATAGGATTCCGAAAATTCCTTTTGAATTTCAGCAATGGTTTTATCTTTAGACACTTCGATTTTCATAACAAATACATTTGTGGTGAACAATGAATCACAACACAAATTTGCGCAAACAAGCGGGCGGGCAGGATGATGATAATCAGAACATTGACTGATTCATGTCAGGAGAAACTGATCCGTAAAAAAAGGCTACCTTTGCGCCCTCAACAATTTACACAGCATCATGGCGTTTTTACAAAAAGGAAGTAAGTCTTACAGCATATTCTATTTAAAATGCCCGCGCTGTCAGGAAGGGGAAATGTTTGAAACCGGAAGTTGGAAAATGGTCAAGCCCTTTGATATGCTGAACCGTTGCCCTAAATGCAACCTTAATTATTACCCTGAACCTGGATATTATTACGGTTCTATGTTTATTTCTTATATCTGGACCGGCTGGTTTTGTTTGTTATTTATTGCCTTTTTTCATTGGTTCCTCGGTTGGGGACAGACGGCCGCGTTTTCATTGTTAGGCGTTTTTCTTATATTCAATTTTGTATATATATTCAGAATTTCCCGCTTGATGTGGATCAATATCAATTACAGATATGATCCGAAAGCGATAGAGAAATATGAAGCAAATCAAGCTGGGAAATCATAAAGACACCCAGGTATATCTACTCGCTTAACGTTTCTCGAATTTTTTGAACGACCTCTACGGATAACTCAAACAGATCAGCAATTTGCTGATCTGTCCATTCAGGATTTTTCATTAAAAAAACGCGAATGGGCTTCTCCATGCCTTTTTCCATGCCTTTTTCCATGCCTTTTTCGTATAATTCCAAGAAATAAGGCTTGAAAATTTCCTTTTCTTCGGCAGTGATTAAATTGTCCATGTCTCTCATTTTTATGTTAAACATTTTGGAGGTTGCGCTAAGATAAAGTACAGTGGCTATCACAAACTCCATATAGCCGCTTTTATCGCCATCTTTAGATGCAAAAATAATGAATTTTCTCCAATAAAATTCAATATAGTCATTATCCCTGCTGTGTTTTAAAGCCAGTAAAAAACGCCCCAGATATATCGCCTGAAGTGCTTCTAATTCCTCGTCGGTGCGTGTGGATAAGTCTACCACCATGTAATCAAAGGAGGGTACAAATGGATGAAGCCAATCAGGCGCTTGCGGAAACAAAATTTGGGTCGTTTCTTTAATCAAACCGGAACTACCATGAAAAAGCAATATTGGAATCATCAGGGTTAACGGGCGCTTATGCGTCAAGTCGTCCAGCCACGAATTGAATATATACCGCCCTAATTGCATGGTAATTTCGCCTGTATCTGGAATGGCGCTTTTATGCTCAATAAGGGTCGCAATTCGAAATGGATCGCCTCCTTTGGTAAAACCTGAATAGCAAATATCAGAGAAATGCGCTTTTAACTTTTCATCTACAAAACTATCTTTTGAGATATTAAGCGATTCCCAATCAATTATTGATATAAAACGCTCATCGAGTGAATATTGCAAAAATTCAATTGCTAAATCCCTGATTTGCAGTGCAAAACGCACATACTTATCGTGCGGCTGATGCACGAATGCTAAAGGGTTAAGCGGCGGAGCGGGATCAGGTTTTGTTTTATTCTTTGCCATTTCGATGCAAAAGTAAAACAAAAACGCAAATAAAAAACATTTTGTGTTTTTTATTTGCGTTTCAACAAAATCTATTAAAAATGTACCCTATTGAACGCGCCTCCAATCCAGCGTTTCCAATTTTTCCTCAATATCTCGTTGTAATTGCAACAAACTCAATGGCGCATCCGCAGCATTAGCAACACTGTATTGACCACGTTCCTGACTACTGATCGTGATTGTCGTTTGCGGCAAATCAGGTACTGCTATACCGTTGGCCGGATAGCGATGCGCCATTTTGTAAAATCCTTGATTTTCAGCAGTCTTTATAACATCCGCAATCCAGTCGGCAGGCACAAAGGCGGTAAATTTGCCATGGCGGCTTACATTTTTAGTGCCTTCCCATTGTACTACGCCATTTGCATAGACTTTTACCACAAAAACAGGGCAGGAGCCAAAACAAGGCGTTTTACTCATTTCGAGTACCGGATTATGAACCAAATCGGGTATAACCACAACCGTGTCTTTTCTCACGGGCGCTGTTGCTTCGACTACAGTAATAACCGTTGTGGCCGGTTGTTGCATGGCGCGGTGACACGCTGCCAAACAGCATATTAAAGTACCTGCCAAACAATAATTTAAGATTTTCATACAATTATATTTCACTCAAAACAACCACAAAACACTTAGAATACCCTTTCTTAACGGCTATTTTTTGCTGGGCTTCGGCAGATTTGCGATCAGGATATGCGCCAATCGCAACACGATACGTTGATGGCTTACCGGCATCATCCTGCTCTACGCTGACCATTACTTTCCCAGGCCATTGTTTTTCCAATTTTGTTACGATCGGCAACACATTTTCAGCAGCATACAAGGTGCTGATCTGTACGCCGAATCCTTTTTTGTCAGTCTTTTGCAGACCAACTTTATACAACTCCGAAGCGCGTGTTTTGGGCGTTGCTTTGGCTGCTCGTGTTTGAACAGGTTGCGCCTGTGCGAGGGCTGGTTTCGGGTCGTTTGTGCTGTAGGTAGCAGGCCGTAAGTCAGATGAAGCCTTCGCGGCAGGAGCAGGAGCCGTTTTTGGAAGTAACAACTTGGCATTTTGCGGCGCTTTTACGGGCGGAACCTTTACTACGCCTGCCTTGGCGGTTGATCCTGCAACAGCCTTGGTTGTAGGTTGGACCGTTTGAGGAGCCTCCTCTTTTACCAATTGAACAACTTGTTTTGCTTCCTCTTCAACCACCTCTAATTTCACACGGGTCGTTCCGTCTTTTACCAAGCCGATTTGTTCAGCGGCTTTACGCGAAATATCGGTCACAAACCCTTCATGGTAAGGGCCGCGGTCATTTACTTTTACCACTACGGAAGCTTTATTATCCAATCTGGTTACGCGTACTTTAGTTCCGAATGGCAAGGTTTTGTGCGCGCAAGTTAGCGCATCTTTGTCATAAGGCTCGCCGCTCGCTGTTTTACGCCCTTGAAGTTTGTCAGCATAATAACCGGCTTTACCATATTCTTCAAATCCATTGCGTACAAAACTGCTCAACGACAAAGCGCCGGCAAGCAACAAACACAGGCTGCAAAATACAAATAAGGGTTGGCGCATCTCTTCTAAAATTTAATGTGAAAGATTATTGTACCGACAAATGTAAAGGAGAATTATCAT
>JBAXTB010000018.1:0-30642 GCA_037130425.1 Bacteroidota bacterium | reverse complement strand
CATGACAACACAAAGTTAAGAGAGTTTTGTGTGCGGAAAAACTACACATCCTCAAAATGAGATCATTACCGACTTGCTGGGGCTTGATATAACTGTTTTGCTCGTAACGGGTGAGTATAACTATGGCAATGATCGGAAAATACATATAACAGACGAAGAAGAAGTATTTAAAGCATACGCATTCACCCAACTTGACAGTATTGATCTTTATAAACTGCTTCCTGAAGATTATGACGACTGGGAAATTTACAGACCGGCATTTGCAGAAACGCAGTGGAACCCAAATCAGCACAATAGGCTTCTGAAAGAAATTGCGAACGACAACGTAAGTGCTTTTTTTATATCATTTGACAAGAAGGTAATCGTTGCGCCTTACGATGGCGGTGTTGACTTTGTTATGATTGACAGTTCGGCAAAGAACGTATACAAAGAGAAGTATAAGGAATGGCTTTCAGGACGAGAAGATGGACTTTAGAACTACGCTCAATTCTCACCCCAAGCGCAACGTCCATCCCACATCTACCATCTTGTAACCGCCGGTTTCAACCGGCGGAATCACAAACACCCCCTCCATCACATCTATCTTCTTTACAAAACATCAGCATCTAATGTGTTATAAATGTGGATGTTCTGTAAAGAAGATAGATGTGATCGGGGTTATGCCTTGCCCCCCGACTGAAGTTCGGGGGTTACAAGATGGTAGATGTGATACGGAGCATACGCTTAGCCATGAACGCACGGTTCCGGGACGGCACAGGCGCGGCAGCAACTTGGTATGGAGATAAGAGAATCGAATACAACGCCCCTCAAAATGCCGAACTATCCATTCCAATTTGCAACTTCGAGTCTTTACCTTTATCCGTACGGCAGAACAATAATGAGAATGAGCCATGTCAGACAAAGACTTTCTGCCGCGCCCGGTCTTCGCGTCCCCTACGCTCAATCCCCCGCCGCCGCGCTTGTGTCTTTTCGACCAAGCGCAAACAACGTGAGTGGCTAAGCCTCGTAACAGATTGATTATAAGTGCCTTAGCGCCGAACGCTACGTGCGCTTGGTCGAAAAGACACAAGCGCGGCAGCAGCTTGGCATGGTAGCGAGAAGAACCGAATACCAAGCAAGACGAAAAGACGCAAGCGCGGCAGCAACAAGTCAATCTTAAAAAGAATAAAATCGAATTATGAGTTATTGCGCAGCCATTGAAACAATGCAACCCGAAGAACGGAAATTGATCCATAAAAACTACCACGACAACCATTACGGTTTTCCAATACACGATGACAACGAACTATTCGGCAGACTGATTATGGAAATCAATCAAGCCGGATTGAGTTGGGAAACCATTTTGAAAAAAGAAGCCTCTTTCAGAAAAGCATACAGCGATTTCAACATCCAAAAAATTGCAGATTACACCGAGCAAGACCGTGAACGACTTTTAGCAGACGCAGGAATTATCCGCAATAAACTAAAAGTAAATGCAGCCATTGAAAACGCTAAAACCATTTTGACTTTGCAAAAAGAGTTTGGTTCATTTGAAAAATGGTTGGAACATCATCACCCGAAAACCAAAGAAGCATGGGTAAAGTTGTTTAAGTCGACTTTCCGTTTTACCGGTGGCGAAATCGTCAACGAATTTTTAATGAGTATCGGCTATTTGCATGGGGCACATGCAGAAAGTTGTCCTGTTCACGCAGAAACCTTAAAACACAAACCTATGTGGACAAGGGAATAGAAAGACGCTATTCCCCGGACAATACATACAACAGACGAAGAAGAAGTATTTAAGGCATACGCATTTTCGCTACAAAAATACGCGTCGCTATTAAGGTTTTCAAAATTTATCAACAATAAGTTTTATTTGCTTGAGTCCAAACGAACCGGTAAAACAGTCATACGCCGAAAACTGCTTCAATTGTTATAACTGCTTAACCATCAGCCGTATCTTGTCCGCTCACACCACCACTCACTATGCAAAAAAGTATCCTGTTCATTGCCCTTTTTGCGACCCTGTTCGCTTGCAAACAAAACACCGAAAGCAAATCCGCTGCTGCCGCAAAACCGGACATCCTCGCAGCCCACATAGATTCGAGCGCCAATCCCGCCGACGATTTTTTCCAGTATGCCAACGGTGGCTGGCTGAAAAACAACCCCATTCCGGCATCCGAAACCAGTTGGGGCATCGGCCAATTGGTCAACGAAGAAATTTACCTCCGCAAACGCAACATCAACGAAGCCGCCGCCGCTAAAAATGCCACCAGCGGCCTCGACCAGCAAATCGGCGATTTCTGGCGCACCGCCATGGACTCCGCTACCATCGAAAAACAAGGCATCGAACCGCTGCGCGAACTGATGCAAAAAATTGACGGCGCCCAAAACCTGCCCGATCTTATGAAAGTCGCCGCCGAACTGCACCGCGTCGGCGTGAACGTATTTTTCGGCGAGGGCGTAACGCAAGACGCTAAAAACAGCGCCGTCATGTGCTACCAACTCTGGCAAGGCGGTATCGGCCTGCCCAACCGCGATTACTATTTCAACACCGACGAACGCACGGTCAAAATCAGAAACGCGTATCCCGGCTATTTGACCACGCTGTTTACCCTCACCGGCGCGGACGCCGCTTCAGCCGCCAAAAAAGCAAGCGGCATCGTGGCCTTGGAAACGCAATTGGCCAAATCGAGCCGCAAACTCGAAGCCCTGCGCGACCCGTATGCCAACTACAACAAAATGACCACCGCCGCGCTGAGCAAAATGGCGCCTTCGGTCGATTGGCAGAGCGCGTTTACCATCATCGGTTTGCCGAAGATTGATACCGTAGTGGTAGGCCAGCCCGAATTTTATAAAAATCTTGATAATGTGCTGAAAACCACGCCGTTACCGGTTTTAAAAGACTATATGACCTTCCATTTGGTGCGCACGTTTACGCCGTTCCTCAGCACGCCGTTTGTAAACAACGGATTTGATTTTTACAGCAAACTCATCCGCGGCGCCCAAGCCCTGCGCCCGCGCTGGAAACGCGTACTCGACGCCGAAGAAGGCGCCATCGGGGAAGCGCTCGGCCAATTGTTCGCCAAGGAATATTTCAACGAAACCGCCAAAAAACGCTACGAAAACATGGTGGAAAACGTGCGCACGGCCTACAAAGCCCGCATGGAAAAACTGCCTTGGATGACCGATAGCACCCGCCAAAAAGCGCTGGCAAAATTAGCCGCCATCACGAAAAAAGTGGGCTATCCCGACCATTGGAAAGACTTCTCGGCCCTCAAAATTGACCGCAGTTCTTACGCCGCCAACATGATGCGCGCCAATGCCTGGTGGAACCAATATTCCATCAACAAACTCGGCAAACCGGTCGACCGCACCGAGTGGGACATGACGCCGCAAACCTACAACGCCTACTACAACCCTTCAAACAACGAAATCGTGCTGCCCGCCGGTATCTTCACCGTGCCCGGCTATTTCGATGCCGAACTCGACGACGCGCTGGTGTACGGGTACTCGGCTGCCAGCACCATCGGCCACGAAATTACCCACGGTTTTGATGACGAGGGCCGCCAATTCGACGCCAAAGGCAACCTGTTCAGCTGGTGGACCAAAGACGACGAAACGCAGTTTAAAAAGCGCTCCGATGTGCTGGTGCGCCAGTTTAACAACATGGTGGTGGTAGATACCGCGCACATCAACGGCCGCCAAACGCTGGGTGAAAACCTCGCCGACCTGGGTGGTATCCTCATTGGCCTGGACGCTTTCAAAATGACGGATACCTACAAAAAAGGCGCAAAAATTAGTGGATTTACCCCGCTTCAGCGCTATTTCTTAGGTTATGCGCTGGGCTGGATGTACAATTTCCGCGAAGCGTCCATCGCGTCTCAAATTATGACCGACGTACACGCGCCCGCGAAGCAGCGCGTAAACGGTCCGATGCCGAATGTGCCGGAGTTTTATGAAGCATTTAATGTGAAACCAGGTAACAAGTTGTTTATCGCGGATTCGTTGCGGGTGATTTTGTGGTAATTATAGTGATTTAAGATTTAAGATTACATGATTTAAGATTGGGATTTATGATTGGCGATTTATTGAGATTCAAGGCAAATTTATCATTCGTGTTCCAAGATACACGCGAATGACCTCAATCATAAATCAACCAATCGTCATTCCTAATCTAAAATCTTAAATCATGTAATCTTAAATCTTAAATCAAACCCTCTATTGAATATAACTAATCCGTATAATACAAACAAAAACACCATGCATAAAAACCTCCGCTGGCTCGGCCTATACGCCTTCGCCTCCTTTGTAGAACTCCTCGGCGACATCACCGGCGACGCACGCCTGACCTACGTGTCAAAGCCCCTGCTGATGCCGATTTTGGGGCTTTGGTTCTACTTCGAAACCAAGGCGTATCGCTCTTATCTGCGCGGCGCCATGCTGGTCGGATTGGCATTTGCTACCTTAGGTGACACCTTGCTCATGCTCAATGGCCGCCCCGACGGGTTTCCGTATTTCCTGGCCGGTTTGGGCGCATTTTTGATTACACAAATTTGTTATGCCGCTGGTTTTCAATCGGTTGTGCGAATTACGCAGGGCTATTTGAAACAAAAGCCCGTCTTTATTTTGCCGTTTATCGCATATTTAGTCGGCTTAATGGCCTTGTTATGGTCGGGTATCCCGCCAGAAATGAAGATCCCGGTGGCCCTGTACGGCACGATATTGACCACGATGGCCGTCAGTGTTTTTAACCTGAAAGAACAGGTTGCGCTGGATGCGTTTTCGATGCTGTTTTACGGCGCATTTTTGTTTGTGTTGTCGGATAGCATGATTGCGGTGGCCAAGTTTGCCTACGCTTTTGACGATGCGCATATCGGGATTATGGTGACGTATATCGCCGGGCAATGGTTGTTGGTGAGCGGGGCAGCGGTGCTGGTGAGGGAAGTCTGAACCACGATGATAGGGATTTTTAGATTGCAGGATTGAGAGTACTCACGCATCCAAAAATCTTAAAATCCCCATAATCGAGGCTCAGACTTCCCTTGCGTATGTCGCACTTTGCGCCTTTGCGTCTTTGCGAGACATTTTTTTGCGCCACGTCGTGCCCCTGCAAGCGGGTAAAACCCGCAGGATAGTACACACCGGGTTGGAACCCGGCGCGAGCGGTGGCGTCCACAAACTTTGAGCAATTAAGATAATGCGCATCCAAAAATCTCAAAATCCCTATAATCGTGGTCCAGACCTCCCTTGTGTACGCTACACTTTGCGCCTTTGCGTCTTTGCGAGACATTTTTTTGCGCCACGTTGTGCCACTTCAAGCGGGTGGAACCCGTCGGATGGTACACACCGGGTTGGAACCCGGCGCGAGCGAAGGCGTGCACAAACTTTGAAATATCAAGCTAATGCACATCCAAAAATCTTAAAATCCCTATAATCGCGGTTCAGACAGTTTTCCTACTTTGCGCAGCAAAATCATCCTTCCATGTTAAAACTGCGCCTACTCCTCCCGCTCCTCCTGATCCCGTTCCTCTCCATCTCGGCACAAACCATCGACCTCTTGACCGATGGTTTTTACATCACAATTTCCCCCAAAGGCCGGGTGCGTGGCATGATTGATGCTCAAACTTTCAAAAGTTACCGCGCGCCGAACGCAAATGCGCCCTTGTTGAGCATCAGGGTCGGCGATACCTGGGAGGATCCGACAGAAGCAAGTTGGAAAGCAAAATCGGGGCTATTGACCCTGAATTACCCCGTTTCCAAGGTAAAAGCCGAAATCAAAGTAGTGCAGCATAAATCTCATATCTCGTTTGAGTTGGTAAAACTGTATACGAAAGCAAAGGTAAACGCCGTCGTTTGGGGCCCTTTTCCCACCACCATCGGCCAAACCATCGGCGAGGTCATCGGCGTCGTGCGCGACAGCGTGTTTGCCATCGGGTTGCAGGCATTAAATACGAAAACCGTTGGCGGCCAGTTAAAAAACGCCGTCGGGGAAGACGAAGAGAGAGGCACGGTGGCCGTAAAACAACCCTATGGCAGCAGTTTACAAGCATACAGCCTTGATCGTTCAGAAGAACGGCGCCGCTCGGTTTGGGACGATCAATACCCCGATATGCCCGTGGCGGCCATTCCCAACGAAAGCGTCATTGGTTCCAAAATTGCGCTGTTCGGATGCCCTGAAAACAAGGCCCTGGATATCATCGGCGCCATCGAATTAGCCGAAGGACTGCCGCATCCCATGATAAACGGCGTTTGGCACAAACAATCGCCCGAAACCGGCCGCGCCTACCTCATTTCCGATTTTACGGAAAAAAACATAGACGCCATGCTGGATTACACGCAGCAGGCCGGGCTGGCGGCGTTGTATCAGGAAGGCCCGTTCCTGTCCTGGGGACATTTTATCCTCGATCCGGCGCGCTTCCCAAACGGCAATGCAGGCATGAAATCCTGTGTTGAAAAAGCCGCCAAAAAAGGCATCCGAATCGGCGTACACACCCTCAGCACCTTTATCAATACCAACGATCCCTACGTCACGCCTTTACCCGATCCAAGGCTCGCCCAAACCGGTTCCTCCACCCTCACCGAAGATATTTCAGCAAGCGCGACCGAAATCGACGTCGCTTCCGATCAGTATTTTAAAAACCTCAAACCCAGCACCTTACACGCCGTGCGCATCGGTTCGGAAATCATTCGTTTTCGGACTGTGAGTACGGAATCGCCGTTTAAATTGCTGGATTGCCAGCGCGGGGCCTACGAAACTAAGGCCGCCACCCACACCAAAGGCGAAACCGCCGGTATGCTGCTGGATTATCCCTACAACACGCTGTTCCCGAATTTCGAATTGCAACAGGAAATTGCCGGAAACCTGGGGCGTTTTTTTACCGAAACCGGCGTTTCCCAAATGGATTTTGACGGCCATGAAGGCTGCCGTTCAAGCGGGGAAGGCGATTTTGCCATGCAGGCTTTTGCCGAAAAAGTATTCCGGGATACTAAACACACGCTGGTAAACGGCACCAGTTGCTCCAGCCATTTTTACTGGCATATTTGCCATTATTGGAACTGGGGCGAGCCTTGGTACGGCGGTTTTCGCGAATCCCAAGGCGATTATCGCTTGGAAAACCAGCCTTTGCTGGAACGGAATTACATGCCCAATATGCTGGGCTGGTTTTTGCTTTCTGCCACCACCACCGCTGAGGATATTGAGTGGATGATGGCGCGCGCGGCCGGGTATCATGCGGGATTTGCCTTGGTGGCGGGCTTCGAAAGTTTGCAAAAAAATCCCAATACGGCCCAATTGCTGGCCTTGGTTCGGCTTTGGCAGGAAGCCTACCGCAGCAAGGTTTTTTCAGCCAATCAAATTGCCCGACTCAAAAATCCGGAAAATGATTTTCACCTGGAAGCCGATCAAAATTCCTGGAAACTATACCCGTTTAAAAAGTACAAATTCGAACACGCTAAAAAAATGCTGCAACCAGGCCAACCAACCGCCTCAGAATGGGAATTAGTGAATACCGACGGGGATCAACCCTTTAATTTTAACCTGACTTTTATGGGCAAAGAAGGCGCGATTTTCAACCCCTGGATTGAATTGGACGGCTATTTTAAATTAGAACTACCTGGCGAATACGAAGCCGGAAACTCCATTGTTTGCGACGGCAATACCTTGAAATTATACAACGATAAAGGCAGTTTTATCAAGGAAATTGCTTTAAAACAAGCAATTCCGATCTTAAAAACCGGAAAACATACTATAAAATTTGACTGTAAATTTCCCAAAGAGGGCGCCTTGATAAACCGGTTTATTGTTAAAACAAGAAGCGCTCCGGAGATTAAATTGAAATAGCGCGGTACACAAAGCATACCTTTGGCTGTAGCATCAGTGTCTAAGGATCATTTTATAAATTTACTGTTTTCATGCAAAAGCCAATTCTAATTGCCGGCGGAACCGGAAACCTTGGGACTCGAATCATTAAGTCCCTGCTTGCCGCCGGCGCATCTGTACGCGCGGTGGTACGCCTGAGCAGCGATCCTGAAAAATTAAAACAATTGGAAAAACTTGGCGTGGAGATCATCAAGGTCGATATGCTCGATCTTAAAGCCATGACGCAAGCCTGCACAGGCGTGTCTTGTGTCGTTTCGGCCTTATCGGGGCTGCGCGAGGTGATTATTGACACCCAAAAAGTATTGTTGGATGCCGCCGTAGCAGCGGGTGTACCCCGTTTTATTCCGTCTGATTATGCCCTCGATTTTACCCGGATTCCAGGGGGAAATAACCGCAATCTGGATTTGCGTCGGGAATTTCATACGTACCTGGATCGGGCGCCTATTGCCGCAACCAGCATTTTCAACGGCCCTTTTGCCGATATGCTCACGGCGGAAATGCCGATGGTACTCTTCAAGCAACACCGGATACTCTACTGGGGCAACGCAGACCAGCGCATCGATTTCACGACCATGGACGATACGGCAGCCTTCACCGCCAAAGCGGTGCTCGATGCATCCACCCCGCGTTTCCTTAGAATCGCCGGCGACCAGATTAGTCCGCGTGAATTGGCGAGCGTAATGACCGATTTGACCGGAAAAAAATTCGGAATGCTGCGTCCGGGAGGCCTCAGATTGCTTGGAATACTCATTAAAATTGCGCGTACGCTCGCACCCGGAGGTCAGGAACTTTACCCGGCCTGGCAGGGTATGCAGTATATGCGCGACATGATGGACGGGCGGGGTAAAATGATACAACTCGACAACGAACGCTATGCCGGCTTACATTGGACAACGGCACGCGATGTGCTCGCCGCGCATCTTGCCGTGCCCACAGTGTAGCGGATGGAATCTGAAAGATCATAGACACGAGGTGGAACTCGCGGCGGCGGAACCTCGCCAGCGGGGGAATTGATTGCCGGTCTACCCTGGTTTTTTCAAGGTATTCAAAAAATTATACGGATCGCTTAAAAAACGAGCGGCATTTGAGATTTTGATCAGTTCTACCAAATCCGGCAGGTTCGGCAGGCACAAATGCCCTTGAAAGTCCATGAGAATCCAATCGTGCGAGACACATAAGTCAAGCATGGAATTTAGAAAGACCAAACTGGAATCGGTTAGATCCAATCGAAATTGGAATTCCTCGATCATGTTTGCGGTTTCATCAAAATCAATGTAAACATCATGATCATAGGCAGCCTGTTCACTCTTCCAAACCCAATCTGAATTTTTCACCCAAGCCGCCCTTGTGATGATTTGGTCCATCGCATGCTCAAGGTATTTAATGTTTATTTCGGTGTTTTTCCACCATTTAATGGTTCGGGCGTCTTCGAAGTCGGGTTGCGCATCTTCAGCGTCATTTTCTACATAATTTTCCCAGAAAGCGTCCCATTCGTCTTCCTTGATTTCAAGTTGAGCCGGTATATGTCCGTATTTTTCAAGGACTGATTTTCGGGGGATGATGAGGATGGGAAATTGATAAATTGCCATGATGGTTGAAGGTTGAGCCAAACGAGGGTGTATCATAAGTCGGTTTTTTAGCAACTTGAGGATCGTTCGCGAAATATTATTCGGATGACTGGGCGTATTGAGGGGGTGACTGTCAGTCACCCCCTCAATTAGGCGCGATCTCAACTTTTTATTTGGCAAAAAAATCCCATGTTACCTTATGATACAGCCTCGTTACGCGTGCCTGGCCGATTTGATTTTGATAAAAGAATAGACCGGTAGAAACGGCGGCGATTGTTTATGTGTGTTCGTATGTCCGGTTTTACGTGTCGGCCTGACTCCGAAGTCAGGCCGACACTACGCGGGATGCCCATTTCCAAGATCCGTAATTTGAGCCAAATGATGGTCATCGTGCTCAGCCACGAAGTACGCCAGGTCTATCAACCGCATCGGCGTGCCCAGGCGTGGGTGTATTGCGACGTTTTCCAGGTCGTCGGGTGTTATATTTCGCAGCAAATCAATCATTTTCTGCCTTGCTGCGCCAAAATCCCCGATCAGATCATCAAATGCCCTGCTATCGTAATCGGTTTCATGGGTTTTTCGATTCGTTAAATCGGCTACTTTCAAATCAGGGTCGCCTTTAATGATTTGGAGCATTCTTTCATACCAAAGCGGTTCGAGGTCAATCAAGTGGCCGATTTCTTTTTTGATGCTCCATTTGCCTTCCTGCGCCTCGCCTGGCGTAGATACGAGAAGCCGTTCTATTTTATAATTAAGCCGTATTGCGGTATATTCCAAGCGTTCGAGGATAGAAGGGAACAGGCCATTGTCTTCGATTGGAGGGAATTTTCGATCAAACCATTTTGTGCGTTTCATTTTCAGCCTTGTTTAAAATGTTTTTCCAGCATGCGTTTTATCACTTAACTGCAATAAAATCAACGTTTTGCGCCATGCCAAACGTCGGAAGGGTTTTAAACCCTTCCGACGTTACGCGCGTGCCTGGCCGATTTGATTTTGATAAAAGAATAGACCGGTAGAAACGGCGGCGATTGTTTATTCGTATTCGGATGCCCGGTTTTAAGTGTCGGCCTGACTTCGGAGTCAGGCCGACGCTGCGCGGGATAATGGGGTAAATTATTGCAAATCAATTAGTTATGCGAGGCATTGTGGCGGACAGAATCCGAAAGATCATAGACACGAGGTGGAACTTCGCGCCAGCGGGGGATAGAATCCGAAAGATGATAAACACGAGGTGGAATTTTGCGCCAGCGGGGGGTAGAAGTTGGTTGCAATATTTTTGTTGAGGCTGTATCTTTTTTCATTCATGCTTTTTAAATTCGAACCCGTAAGAATGAAGTTCAATGTTAGTTTTTGTTTTTACCAACTCGATAAGTTCATTGTTGGGCTTATGAACACAAATAATCCCTCTTATTTCTTCATTAATTTCCATTGATAATCCTTTAATATATTTCTCAATCTGATGTACAACTTCTACTCCAGCTTCGTTGCGTTTAAGTTCTACTAAATATAGTACATTAGTTGATTTGTCAATAAGAAGGAGATCTAAAAAGCCGTTTACGCTCGCAATATAATACTGCCTGCCAAAAATCATATCAGACTGATATACTTCTAAAGGCTTTCCAAAAACATTAAAGCCGTATTTTATTTGCTCAATAATTAAGGATTCAAGTGCCTTTTCTTTGGCTACCAATTTAGTGTTTTCAAACCTCCCAATATTAAAAGGTTTTTTTATACTAAAAATTTTGTTACTAATATTATTGCGACTACCAATTTCTTTTTTTAATGCTTCTAGTCTATTCTTTAAATATAAAGAGGATGGCATTTTACAGATAGCAACCTCTAAAACTTCTATACAAGTTCTTATTTCGTTTAATTTTTCAAGTGATGATAAATAATTATTCAGCCATGTTAAAAAATCGTTATATTCAGATACGCTATTTGTTCTAATGTCATAACTATCTTCTATGCTAAAGATCTCAAGGCCTTTTTCAAAATAAATCTTAGATGTTTCGTAGTCACCTGTTCTATTGTAAAGGTAACCTAAGTCGTTGTAAACATTCCACTTGGCAATTAATACTCCGGCTTCATGCTTCAGACAAACTCCATCAGGGCTAACCTTTTCTGTAATTTTTTCAAAATTAAGTATAAAAAATAAATATTGCTTTATCGCATTTTCATCGTTTTCCAAGCACATATAGCAATATCCTTTAAAATAGCAAACAACATAGTCATCTATTCTATTAAAATAAAACAATGCTATTTCTGGGCTATCGTCCTCTAATTTTACAATCCCGTTTATATAATCCCAGGCATCTGTTCCTTCTGAGAGGTCAATACTTATTGAAAAAAATATATTTTTACTTTCCTCATTTAAAAAGTCAATTAATGCATCCCAATTTAGAAAATATAGTTCTGGACTTTCGTTCAGGTCATTTACAAATAATTTAGCCATTTCTTCATAAAAACGTGCATTTTGTCCGTTAAATAATTGAGTTGCCTTAGAATCTTTGATAAAATCATGCACTTCGTTTTCAAGACAGTTCAAATATTCACTTAATAATTTTTCTGTAAAATTATCTTTCAACTCTCCAAGTAAGTAATATAATTTCTCATTCATGTGTGTCTATTGTTTTATTCATTGTTTTTTAGTGTCAACAACTTAGTCAGATGAGTAGTCTTTCCAAAATAGGCTCTACGGAGCCAATTTACATTTGTACCATGCCTTTTAATTGTATCAGACTAACCATCGTGGTTAATTTGACCCAAATTGCTATATAGTAAAATTATTAAAGAATTTCGGATCATACGACAAATTTCACCCCACAAATATATTTAAAATTTCCAAATCCCCAACCCTACAAATACCCCTCCAACGCCCTCCTATGAAATTCCACCAACTCAACCCTCAACCCCTCAGGCTCAACCACCCGTACCTCCGCCCCCAAACCCGCAATTTTCCGCAGCAATTCAATATTAATACAAACCCGCAATAGCACCGTCGTCCCCTCCGCGTTTTCTTCTAATAAGGTGTAGGGATGAAAGGGTTTCGACAAAAAATAACGCGCTTGCAAGACTGAAAACCGCAATACCACGTCCTGCGCTTCCTCCGGCGGGGCCGGGTGCATGCCGTAGATATGTTTAAACACCTGTTCAGGATCGAAGCCGGGCGGGATTTCAAAAAAGGTTTTGTGCAGGTTGGGTTTGCCGGCAATGCGTTCGAGCGCAAAGGGCTTGAGGTAATCGTATTGGGGTGAGTGGCCGATCACGTACCAGCGCTGGTCGTATTGGCGGATAAGGTAGGGATCAAGTTCGCAGGTTTGGGGCGTGTCCTGGCGGAACGATTGGTACGGGAAACTCACGCGGCGGCGCTCCTCAATGGCCCGGAGTAACACAGGCAGGTGCTCCGTACCGCCATAAGGTACGGGCTCAAAATAAATCGCCTTGGCCGCCGCTGAGCTGCGCACCCAGCCGCTCACGCCCTGCCTGATTTTCTCCACGGTGCCGCGCAGGCCCTTAAATCCTTCTAAATGTTCGAATTGCGCCAGGGTTTCCACCGCTAAATGCAGGCGATGCACGTCTTCGATGTTCAGGGCGATCTGGGCGGTGAGGTCGAAGGGGCGCTCGTAGTAGTAGCCGCGCCGACTTTTGTCCCACACAATGGGCGCATCAAAGGCGTCGCGCATGTACGCGAGGTCATTGTCGAGCGTGCGGCGGCTGATGTCGCAGGCGCGGCAAAATTCATCGGGATGCACCACGGTGCCTTTGCGCAAGGCCAGCAATTCGTGGATGCGCCGGAAACGGGCCAGTTGGTTTTTATTTTTTGACATTTTTTTCTCAACGCAAATAGGTTGCGTCGGCGTGGGTGCAAATTTGTAACATCAAACGGAGATGAACGCAGTACTCGCGTATCTTTATAGAGATACGAAGCAAAAAACAGACAGATACTTCGCGCCGGCATCCGTTGAATATTTTAGATCAATGGAAAACGGCGCTCAGTATGACAAACAATGAAGCCTTTCAGGCGACGATTATCTTTTAACCAACTTATCTAAAAACTATGGTTTCCAAATCAATTCTCTCTTGCTGCATTGTAGCAATGTGTATCCTGGCTATGACCCAAACGACCCAGGCCCAAGACAAAACCCACAAAATTTCCATCGGCGCGGGCCTTGGTTTCGGCCACTTGACCGGCGATCTGGGCAAAGAAGGCTCCGTCGGTTTCAGCTGGAACCTGGAAGGCAATTATTTCCTCGGCAAAAAACTGTCGGCAGGTCTGTTGTTCAGCAGAAATGCGCTGATCTATGGCAACAAAGACGGGCTGTTCGGCGCTTCGGTGTACGGTGGCCGACTCATTTTGGCCAAAGCAGACTATTTTTTCCTGACGAAAAAATTTCGTCCTTATGTAACGCTCGGCCTTGGCGGTTCGATTATTTCAACACCAGAACTGGTAATTACTTCGGGTAATCAGACGACCACCATTCCAAGCGAAAAGAAGTTTAACCTAGCCGTTTCGCCGCGTTTCGGCTTCATGCTGGGCAATTTCGGATTTGAATATGGCTACAATATTTGCGGCAAAACACCTAAATCCGAGTACCAGAACGTGACTTCAGGAGATAAACCTTTTAGTTTTTATCATATCGTGATTAAGTATGTGTACCCTATTGAATTCTAACCCTAGTACGTGCTCTGTATAACACCCGAGTGAGACCAAAAACCGTTGATTGCCGGCCGAACAAACGATACTTTGTTCGGCTGATTTTTTTTTGAAAAATAATTTTGGAACATTCATTCCGTTATCCATACCTTTGCGGAACAATCATTCCAAAATAAATTAAACATGTCCACATTACAAAACAAAGTAGCGGTTATTACGGGCGGCAACAGCGGAATCGGTTTCGCAACAGCCCAGGAATTCATTGCGCGCGGCGCCAAAGTGGTTATTACGGGCCGGAACAAGGCCGCTGTTGAGGAGGCGGTCCAAAAATTGGGCAATCAAGCCACCGGGATTGTGGCCGATGCGGCAGATTTGAAACATACCGACGCGTTGGTGGCGCAGGTGAAAGACCAGTTCGGCAAGGTTGATATTCTGTTTGTAAACGCCGGGGTGTTTTTCCCCACGCCGATCGGGCAGATTACGGAAGAGGTATTTGACCACCAATTTGGGATCAATTTTAAAGGCGCGGTGTTCACGCTTGAAAAGTTTTTGCCCCTGTTGTCAGAAGGCGCTTCGGTGATTAACCTGTCGTCGGTGAATGCTTACACGGGCATGGCCAACACGGCGGTTTATGCAGCCTCCAAGGCCGCAATGAATTCGTTTACACGGACGGCGGCTACGGAACTGGCGCCTCGAAAAATTCGGGTAAATGCCGTAAACCCCGGCCCGGTCGCAACGCCTATTTTTGGCAAAGCCGGTCTGCCGGAAGAAGCGCTACAAGGCTTTGCTGCCGCCATGCAAAATCGGGTTCCACTCAAGCGTTTTGGTCAGCCGGAAGAAATCGCTAAATTAGTTGCATTCCTGGCTTCCGACGACGCTTCGTACATCACCGGCAGCGAATACAACATTGACGGTGGTATTAACATCAACCCGGGCGTATAACAAAATTTTTTGCCCAATTCTGGAATGAAAATTCCAAAATTTATACCTTTGTAGTATCCGGCTTTCGGAAAAACGGAAATCGGGTACTACAAAGGTTTTATCTTATGGCTCGCACAAAAGAATTTGACACGCACGATGTTTTAGACAAAGCTGTTCACCTGTTCTGGTGCAAGGGTTACAACGGCGCGTCGATGCAGGAGGTCGTGGATGAACTCGATCTGAGCCGTTCCAGTATTTATGACACCTTCGGCGATAAGCATCAGTTGTACATTGAGGCGCTGAAAAAGTACCGGCGCGACATGACTGGTTTGGTCGTAGAAACGCTTCGTGCCTCCGCCGACGCCAAGGCAGGCATTAAAGCAATTTTTGATTCAAATATCCATGCCTGTTTGAATGACCATGCCAATAAAGGCTGTTTTATGGTCAACAGCGCGGTGGAATTAGGGCCGCATGATCCTGAAATTGCCGCGTTGGTAAAGCAAAATATGCACGACATGGAGGCTGCTTTTGCAGAAACCATTGAGCGCGGTCAGGCGGCCGGACAAATTGCGTCCACGCATGATGCAAAAGCGCTGGCCCGTTTTCTGTTTAACAACATTACCGGTATGTGGGTCGCATCCAAATCGGGTATTGATAAGCAGGGATTAGAAGACATTATGCATATTGCGCTTTCCGTGATTTAAAGGTTAAGCGCTTGTTTTTGCTGCTTCCCAGCCCAGGAGCGCCGTTTTTCGTGTAGTCCCCCACATATACCCGCCTAAATGTCCGCTTGCCTGTATGACCCGATGGCAAGGAATCAAAAACGCTACAGGGTTGCTGCCGATGGCGGTACCAACGGCGCGGGAGGCGCCGGGGCGCTCAATGTGCGCCGCGATTTCGCCGTAACTGGCAAGTTGGCCCATCGGGATTTTTAGCAGGGTTTCCCATACTTTTAATTGAAACGGGCTGCCTTTGAGGTGCAGTTTGATTTGATCTAACTGGCTCCAGTCCTGCGTGAAAATATAAAGGGCCTGCTGTTGAATCAGGTCAGTCATTTGCTGAAATCTTGCCTTTGGAAAACGCCCTGCCAGTTCCTGAAACGCCTGCTCGGAGTCATCGGCAAAACCCATGTAGCATACGCCTTTGTGCGTAGACGCGACAAGCACGTTTCCGAACGGGCATTCGGCATAACTGTAATTGATGTCGAGTGCTGCGCCGCCGTTTTTGTATTCGCCGGGCGTCATGCCTTCGATGTTGACAAACAGATCGTGCAAGCGCCCGGTGCCGGAAAGCCCGGTTTCAAATGCAGCGTCAAAAAGGCTTGCGCGGGATTGTTGCAGCACTGTTTTGGCATGTTCCAGGCTCAGGTATTGCAGGAATTTTTTCGGACTCACCCCGGCCCAATCCGTAAACATGCGCTGGAAATGATGCGGACTTAGGTGTACTTCAGCGGCCACCGCATCCAGATCGGGTTGTTCTTTGAAATGATCCCGAAGATATGCAATGGCCTCGGCGATGCGGGTGTAGTTGAGTTCGGATTGTGACATGTTGTGTGCGGTTTGTAGGGGCAAAGGTAGGGCGTGGTATCTGGAGGGAAAACCCGAAACTTGCGGTATTGATTTATGACCGCCCTCTGCCTACCCTGCAAGTCATTTTAAAAACCAGTTACCCCAAATTGTTGTTTAAAATATGGGTTAGCCAACGCAAAATGGTTTTGAAAATGCAAGTCTGGTAATCCATTGAAAATCAATTTAATCCATCCTGAAAATCTTCAAATCCATTTTAATCTTGGTATACTTAATACGTTTGCTAAAATTTCCACCACATGCCTACCACCTGGTACAACGGCCTTGTCCAACAAATCGAACAAATAGCCCCCAGCGTAAAGCGCTTTTTTGTGCAAGTGCCGGCCGAAACGCCTTTCCATTTCCAGGCGGGCCAATTTGTTACGATGGATTTGCCGTTAGGCGATAAACGCCTGCAACGCTGGCGCAGTTACTCCATCGCCAATGCGCCCGACGACTCCGGGATGCTGGAATTTTGCATCGTGCGCAACCCAAACGGCGAGGCTACGCGGTATTTGTTTGAATCGGTCAAGCCAGGCGATACGCTGCGGTTTAAAGGCCCCGACGGCGCGTTTTATTTGCCCGAAACCATTGAAAAAGACATCGTTATGATTTGTACCGGCACGGGCGTAGCGCCGTTCCGGAGTATGCTGCTGGACTTGCACAACAGCGGTCGGCCGCACCGGAATATTCATTTGATTTTCGGCACACGGGAGGCGTCCGGTATTTTATATCAGGATGATTTTGAACAACTTACACGCACCATGCCAGGTTTTCAATACGATGTGGTGCTATCGCGCCAGGCCGATTGGGACGGCTACCAGGGCCACGTGCATCAGGTGTACATGGCCGATTACCGCCAGGCCAGACCGGATGTTGATTTTTACCTCTGCGGCTGGTCGAGTATGATAGATGAGGCCGTGGCGAATTTGTTGCTCCAATTGGGATATGGCCGGAGCCAGGTGCATTATGAGTTGTATGGGTAATTTTTGCAAATGAATAAAATTTCGCAACTTGTCGCCCAAATCGCTTTTCGATTCACCCGTCACCTGTTTCAACCAACTCAATTTGGGTTATGCGCGACCAAACAGCATTCAAACCTTCCCTCAGCCTGCTGGATGCCACGATGATGGTGTCTGGCTCCATGATCGGCTCCGGCATTTTTATCGTAAGCGCCGATATTGCGCGCAGCCTTGGTTGTTCGGGTTATTTGTTGCTGACCTGGATTTTATCGGCATTGTTGACGACCATTGCGGCGTTGAGTTACGGCGAATTGGCCGGGATGATGCCAAAAGCGGGCGGACAATACGTGTATTTGCGGGAGGCTTATAATCCGCTGCTGGGATTTTTGTTTGGTTGGACGCAATTTACGGTCATTCAAACGGGCGCGATTGCGGCCGTGGCGGTGGCGTTTGCCAAATTTACGGCGGTGTTTTTCCCGTTTTTTAGTCCGGATAATATATTGCTCAATTTGGGTTTTCTCAAAATATCGGCGGCGCAGGTTTTGGCCATCAGCAGTTTGGTTATTCTAACTTTATGGCATACGCGCGGCATTGAAGGCGGGAAAACGGTACAAACCATCTTTACATCCGCCAAGTTAATCGCCTTATTTGGCCTGATTTTGCTTGGATTTCTGATCGGTTTTAAGGGCGATGTGTGGTCGCAGAACTGGACAAACGCCTGGATGCCCGGTACCTTGGCGGAAGGCGGGCAGTTTACGGCGCTCACGGGATTAGCCATTGCAACGGCGCTGGGCGCGGCCATGGTTGGCTCGCTGTTTTCGAGCGATGCCTGGAATAACGTGACGTTTATTGCCGGGGAAATTAAGAACCCGAAGCACAATATCCCGCTCAGTTTGTTCTTCGGAACACTGATTGTGGGCCTTATTTATGTGATTACCAACATTGTATTCTTAGGTGTTTTGCCTTTGCATGATATTGCTTTTGCCGCCAACGACCGCGTGGGAACTGCCGCCGCCGGGGCGATTTTTGGCAACAGCGCCGTCTTTTTGATGGCTGGCCTGATTATGTTGTCGACATTCGGTTGCAACAACGGCCTCACGCTCTCGGGCGCGCGCCTGTGTTACGCGATGGCGAAGGATGGACTGTTTTTGCGCAAAGCCGCCGAATTGAACACTAAAGGCGTACCAGCCTGGGCTTTGTATATGCAACTTATTTGGGCTTCAGTCCTTTGTTTATCAGGCACTTACGGGGCATTGCTCGACTATACTATTTTTGCGGCCCTGCTTTTTTATGTGCTCACAGTGGCCGGAATTTTCAGGCTTCGGCGCTTGAAACCGGATGCGGAACGGCCTTATAAAGCGTTTGGGTATCCGATTATTCCGGCTTTGTATATTATTTGCGCTTCGGCCATTGCGTTGGTTTTATTGATTTACAAATCGAATAATACGATTCCGGGATTGGTGATTGTGTTGTTGGGGATTCCGGTGTATTATTTTACGAATAAGCAGCGCGCGCGCGTAGAGGGGATGGAACACAGATGACGCGGATCCTGTCAGGACACAGATTTTAAAAGGATTTTGCCGCTTGCGAGGGGATGGGACACGGATTGTGCAGATCCTGTCAGGACACAGATTTAAAAGGATTTTTGCCGAGTGAGAGGGGGACACAGATTTAAAATGGATTTTATAAAATTGTGTTTCAGTACCCCCTCGTAGAGCAAACTGGACACAGATAACAGGGATGCAAGCAACACGGATGATCTGATCTGAAGAACAGAAAAATCTGTGTTGCTTGCATCCCTGTTATCTGTGTTTTACCTCGCAAGCGGAAAATCCTTTTAGCTCTGCTCCCTGAAGGGGGCCGCGTCATCTGCGTCCCATCCCCTCTCAAGCGGCAAATCCTTTTAAATCTGCGCCCTGACAGGGTCTGCGTCATCTGCGTCCCATCCCCTCTCAAGCGGAAAAAATCCCCGCTCAGAACTTCCCACCCACCGGCTTCCGATACGCCTGAAACGGAATCTTCAACAAACTCCCAATATTCGAATGTTCCGCAGCATCCGGGTGCGTATCAATCCCGAACACGATTTTATCATTATCTAATTCAGCATACGTACCGAAAATACGATCCCAAAAGGAGAAAATATTGCCGTAATTCGTATCAGTATAAGGCAACACGTAATGGTGGTGTACCCGGTGCATACTCGGCGTAACAATCACCCAGCGCAGGATATTTTCCAGGGCTTTCGGAAACTGAATATTGGCGTGGTTGAACTGCGACAAGGCGGCCGACAGCGATTGGTACAAGAAAATCAGGTAAATCGGCGCACCGGCAACAATGACGCCCAAGCAGGTAAACGCAAAACGGAAAACAGATTCGCCCGGATGGTGGCGGTTGGCGGAAGTGGTATCCACATTCGGGTCGGTATGATGCACGAGGTGGAAACGCCACATCCATTTCACCCGGTGTTCGGCCCAATGCACGAAATAGGCGCCGATCAAATCGAGCAGCAGCAAACCGACTATCGTAAAAGCCCAGAGCGGCATCTCTGGCAGCCATTGCAGGATGCCAAAATGGTTTGCAACCACCCAGTCTGAGGACTTTAAAAGCAAGGCGGCCATTAAAAAATTGACCAGCACCGTTGTGAAGGTAAAGAACAAATTGATGCCTAAATGTTTCCATTTGTGGTACTGCCACTTAAACAAAGGCGCCGCGCTTTCCAGCAATAAAAAGAACGTCAGTCCGCCGATGAGGATAAAACTGCGGTGCGACGAAGGGATATGGTTGAAATATGCAACAATTGATTCCATAAAATCCGTTTTGAAACCCGAAAGTAATACGGCCTGTCAATTATTTGCAAAAAACGCTGTAAAAAACGAATATGCGCGCCCCAAAACGGGCATTCAAGGTCATATCCGCACCGATTATCGAACAGTTGCTGCGCAGACCGGCTTTATTTTTCAATTTCGGGCGAAAATCACGGATTTAAACAATCAACGTATGCAAAAAAGAATTTTTACACTCTTATTGCTCCTGAGCGGCTTCAGCATGTTGCAGGCGCAGGATTTGCCGACAACCCTGAACGATTACAAATTTACCGTCGTTAAAAAAGCGGGCGCCACAGAGGTCAAAAACCAGTTCAAATCGGGCACTTGTTGGGTGTATTCGGCTAATTCGTTTTTTGAAAGCGAATTGCTGCGCATGGGCAAGGGCCAAAACGACCTGAGCGATATGTTTGTCGTACATGCCGGCTACCTCGACCGCGCCGAAAATTACCTCCGTCGGCAGGGCGCGGCAGCATTCGGCCAGGGCGCCGAAACCCATGACGTCATCAACCTGATCCGCAAATACGGCATCGTGCCGCAATCGGCATACAGCGGTTTCCCGGCCGGCCAGGACAAACCGGTACACGGTGAAATGGAAGCGGTGCTCAAAAGCATTGTGGAGGCGCTGAATAAAATGCCCGACGGTAAACTCAGTCCGCAATGGAAAAAAGCCTACGCGGGCGCGCTCGACGGCTACATGGGTACGCCGCCTGAAAAATTCACCGTAAACGGCAAGGAATACACGCCCCAGATCTATTTCCAAAGCCTCGGCATCAACCTCGACGATTATGTGGCGCTTACCTCTTATACGCATCATCCGTTTTACAAACCCTTTGTGCTGGAAGTGTCCGACAACTGGTCGAACGGGCAGTTTTACAATGTGCCCTTGGATGATCTAACCAAAATCGCCGACAATGCGGTTGAAAAAGGGTTCACCGTCGTATGGGCCAGCGATGTGAGCGAAAAAACGTTTTCTGCCAAAGAAGGTCTGGCTTTGTGGCCGGAAAAACCTTGGGAAGAACTCAGTGCCGGCCAGCGTGATTCGCTCTGGAAGGCGCCAGGCCGCGAAAAAATCGTAACCCAGCAAGAGCGCCAACAAGGCTTCGATGAACTCACCACCACCGATGACCACGGTATGCACATTATCGGCGCGGTGAAAGACCAACAGGGCACGACCTATTATATCGTGAAAAATTCCTGGGGTACGGTGAAAAAGGAAATGAACGGTTATTTGTATGTGTCGCAACCGTATTTCCGCGCCAAAACGATGTCAATTTTGGTGCATAAAGACGCGATTCCGACGGCCATTCGGCAGAAATTGGGGATGTAGGGCTTGGGCAGTCTTTGATTACTTAAGGGCAATGTTGTTGGCTTAAGGACTTAAGGATTTAAGATTTAAGATTACATGATTTAAGATTTTAGATGGTACGGTAACGCTTGGCATTGCGGAAGGCCAATCCTTTCCCGCAACCACAATAACCAGAAATACGCGACTACATCTTAAATCATGTAATCTTAAATCATGTAATCTTAAATCCTTAAGTCAATGAATCTTTCATGACGATTTTCAAATCATTTCCCTAATGCGCAGATTATCAACTCCTTACGATGAATCCCCCTTTAGGGGTTAGGGGCAAACGCCCCCCTCGCCAAATCCTCATCCGCCAAATACGGAATCGTCACCTGCAATTCCGGAAACTCCTTCATCGTGCGCTGTATCGTGTTGAGCGCGTGCGGGTTACGTGCCCAGGCGCGGCGCGCAATGCCGTTGTTCACATCCCAGAACAACATCTGGCGCAGGCGACGGTCACTGTCGGCGCTGCCGTCGAGTACCATGCCGAAACCGCCGTTGATGACCTCGCCCCAGCCTACACCGCCGCCGTTGTGCAGGCTCACCCAGGTTGCGCCGCGAAACGCATCGCCGATCACATTTTGCACCGCCATATCGGCTGTAAAACGCGAACCGTCGTAAATATTGGCCGTTTCACGATAAGGCGAATCCGTGCCGCTCACGTCATGGTGGTCGCGGCCGAGCACCACCGGGCCGGAAAGTTCGCCCGACGCAATGGCTTCGTTAAAGGCAGCCGCAATACGCATACGTCCTTCGGCATCGGCGTATAAAATACGGGACGCCGAGCCGACGCGCGGGATATTTTTCTTGGCGTTTTTGATCCACAACAGGTTGTCGCGCAACTGGCCTTTGATGGCTTTCGGCGCGTCTTTCAGCATGGCTTTCAACACATTCGCGGCAATTTGGTCGCTTTTGTCGAGGTCGCTTTTTTTACCCGAACAACATACCCAGCGGAAGGGGCCGAAGCCGTAATCGAAGCACATTGGCCCCATAATATCCTCGACATAAGAAGGATAACGGTAAGGCGAGGCCTGTACCCGGATTTCGCCCGGTTTTGGCGAAGGAACACCCGGTTTGAACACATCCGCGCCCGCATCACCGGCTTCCTTGAGAAATGCGTTGCCGTAATCCCAGAAATACGTGCCGCGCGCTGCCATTGCATTGATCGCAGTTACATGTCGGCGCAGCGTTTCGCGCACAGCCTCCATAAATTTGGGTTTATCGGCGTGCAGCAATTTTTTGGCTTCTTCAAAGGTGTAACCGACCGGCGTGTAGCCAAGGTCGTGGATGTTATGACAGGAACTTTGGTCAGAACCCAACTCAATTTTCACCCCGTCTTGCACAAAACGCTCCCATAGATCCACAATATTGCCGTGGTAAATCAGCGCGATGCCCTGCCCTTCCCGGCGACATTGTTCGATGCGTTCGAGCAACGCGCCAAGATCCGTGTAGACATTGGAGCGCAGGATATAGCCGTCGGCAATCCGTTGTTCCACCGCCTCGCCGTCGGTTTCGGCGATCACGCCCACGCAGCGCGTGATCACGGCCGCGCCCGCCTGTGCGCCCGACATGCCGCCGAGGCCGGAAGTCACGTACACAATGCCGCGCAAATCGTCTTTGCCCAAACCATGAATACGACCGGCATTCAGCAGCGTAATCGTGGTGCCGTGTACGATGCCTTGCGGACCGATGTACATGTAAGAACCGGCGGTCATTTGACCGTATTGGGTGACGCCGAGGGCGTTGAATTTGTTCCAGTCTTCTTTTTTGGAATAGTTGGGAATCATCATCCCGTTTGTCACCACTACGCGCGGCGCATCGGGGTGCGAAGGGAACAGTCCGAGCGGGTGCCCGGAATACATGACCAGCGTTTGTTGCTCCGTCATTTCTGCTAAATACTTCATTACCAAGCGGTATTGGGCCCAATTTTGAAACACCGCCCCATTGCCGCCGTAGGTAATCAGTTCGTAAGGGTGCTTGGCCACCTTCGGATCGAGGTTATTCTGGATCATCAGCATAATGGCCGCCGCCTGCTTGGTACGGCAGGGGTATTCTTCAATGGCCCGCGCGCGCATCGGGTAATCCGGGCGAAAACGATACATATAAATCCGGCCGAATTGCTCCAGTTCGGCGGCGAATTCAGGGGCCAGTTCGGCGTGCCATTTTGGCGGGAAATAACGCAGGGCATTTTGCAGCGCAAGCACTTTTTCCTCTGCGCTCAACACCCCTTCTATGACCCGGCGCGGCGCGCGGCTAAAAGATGGGTCTAAAGGTTTGTTTGCAGGCAGCCGTTTGGGAATGCCTTCGAGTATCTGACGTTGAAATTTGGTAAGATTGATCGCCATTGTGGTGGATTTGCTATGTGTTGGGGCAAAGATAGCAAGAAGTCGGAACCTACTTTGCCTTCGAAATCCTTCAATAACGCAAAATCGGGGCTTTCAAGGCGGCATAGAGAAAAGTCAGCGTCGCTCCTGAATTGTTTTTACTTTTGTACGCCTGGCAGCGTGTTGTTGTTTTTAAATAGTTGACAACTCAAAAAAGGGCTACGCACTCGTTTTTTTACGGGAAAGACGCTCAGCGTTCTACTACCTTTCACTTTGGTCTATGAAACAGCTTATTTGGCTCTTCCTATTTATCCTGATCCTCTTCGGCGGCGACCAAGCAGGGGGATTTTTGTTACAGCGCCTCGTGGACCAAAGCCAATTCCGCTATTCCCGCATGTACCGCGGCGAAGCGGCGTCCGACATACTGTTGCTTGGAAATTCGCGCGGACTTATTTTTTACGAACCGTATATCGAACAAATTACCGGACATAAAACCTTCAATATCAGTTACAACGGACTCCCGATAGATGCCGCGCGGGCGCTCAGCGCCGATTACCTTGATCGCTACGCCGGCACCCGTTTGCTGCTTATCGATATCACGATTTGCGACCGGGAAAACGACGCGCTGCTGAGTGGCTTTTTGAGTTATACCACCCATTCACCCCGTTTGGATGCTTTAATTCGGCAAAAAGACCGGAATACCTGGAACGCGGGAAAGGTTTCGGCGCTGTTTCGCTTCAACAATGAAATATTCCAACGGGCGCTGTTTCACCGCAAAAAATCGGACAAAGACTGGCTGCTGGACCGGGTAATTGATGAAAAATTAGCCGCCGATGCTCAAAACCAGTCCTACGACCTTGATATTCACCCGTATTTGCTGGAACAATTGAAGGAAACGGTCTTGGCCGCCCAACAAAAAGGCGTGACCGTGCGCTTGGTCATTAGTCCCTATTTTCCGGGCTTTACCGTCAAAAACCTCGACGTTTTGAAGGCAACTATTGAAAAAATGACCGGTTTGCCTGTCCATGATTACCGCAACGCCTTGCAGGATCCCGGCATGTTCGGCGATTATATGCACCCCAATAAGAAGGGCGCTGAGGCATATCTTGATTTGTTGCAGCGTGATTCGGTATTGTCCATACCCTATCAATAATGGTTTCTTATAGCCCAATGCATCTACGCCGAGCGCTGATACACACCCGGAATATTCCGCCCCAACCCGTCGTAATCAAGCCCGTAACCGACCACAAAACGGTCGTCGATGTCGTAGCCAACCAAATCTATCTGAACCGGAAAAACAAGCGCATCCGGTTTGCGCAAAAACGTAACGGTGCAAATAGAAGCTGGTTTTTTTTCCTGCAATTGCTCAATAAAATAGTGCATCGTGCGGCCTGTGTCCACAATATCTTCCACGACAATAAGATGCCGGCCTTCAAGATCGCGTTCCAGGCCCATGACGGTTTGTACCGAGCCGGTGGATTGGGTGCCCGAATAGGAAGACAGTTTGACAAAATTGATTTCACAATCGCCGTCAAAAGCCCGGATCAGGTCGGACGCGAACACAAAAGCGCCGCTTAAAATGCTGATAAACAAGGGTGTTTTGTCGCCGTAACGCGCGGTAAGTTCCGCGCCGAGGATGCGCACGCGCGCCTGTACCTCGGCTTCTGAATACAGCGGCTCAAAAGTCAGGTCGCGAACCTGGATGCGGTGGGTGGATGCTTGCATGGATGGGTTGTGTTGGGGCAAAAGTAGGGAATGGCAGGGAAAGAAGGAGGGATTCTTTTAGGGAATGCGACGCGAAATGAGCGTGTATTTGATAGGGTAATTTCGCCTCGCTTGGTCTTCGCTTCCTCCACGCTCAATACCCCGCCGCCGTGCTTTGGTCTTATGACCATAGCACACCCACGCTCGGTTTCAAGCCGAACGCTTTAAGCCTTCTGGCCCGACTGAATATTTTCTTCATCTTTATAGGTACGCAAAATTTCCAAGAGCGTGCCTCATAAAATGTATTGGATTAAATTGGATCAAAAATGTATGGTTTTATCTGATTTTGCAAGTAATCACGTTGCGTTACCCAAAAATAAATATAGGTTTTCAGGTTTGATACCGAACCTAATTGCATATTGAGCAGAGGAATATCGATATTCGTTATTAGACGTGTACGAAGGATTTAATTAAGCCGAGAGGCCTGACCTCGGAGAGGTCAAATATTGGTAGAAATCATTGATATATAACGGGTTTCGACCTCGGAGAGGTCCAACATTGGTAAAACATCAACCAAGAATAAAACCAATGTTAGACCTCTCCGAGGTCTATATAAATACCTGATTATCAATTGCTACCAATGTTGAACCTCTCCGAGGTTAGAACATGAACCAACCATTTCGAAATCCTTCGTACACACCTATATTCGATATTCGATATTCATCTGTTCGATATTTTTTCCTCCGCAGGCAGCAGTCCCCACTTGCGTCGTATCTAAAAGCGTAGTACCTTCGGGTAAACTCTGCCAAAACCGGCCCTTCACTTGCGAAAGCATTAACAGTTAATCCCTTCTTTTGAACGAAACTGATCTCATCCGGGGTTGTATGCGCGGATCTGCGCAATACCAACGTCAATTGTACGAGCAATTTGCCAGCAAAATGTATGCGGTATGCCTGCGCTATGCCCGTACCCCGGCTGATGCGGCAGATATTTTGCAGGAAGGGTTTATCAAGGTGTTTACAAAGTTGGAACAATATCAGTTTCAAGGCTCTTTTGAAGGTTGGATCAGGCGAATTATGGTCAATACGGCTTTGCGAAATTATCAACGCCAGCGGTTTGAATTTGAAAGTACCGGCCACGAACGACTGCCGGAAATGCCCGTGGAAGCGGATGCCGTGGCTGGCATGTCGGAAAGAGAATTGCTGAACCTGATTGCGCGTTTGCCCGACGGATATAAAATTGTGTTTAATATGGTTGCCATCGAAGGGTTTTCACATGCTGAAGTAGCAGACATGCTGGGCATTCAGGAAAGCACTTCGCGTTCGCAGCTGACCAAGGCCCGCCGCTGGTTGTGCGAACAGGTGGAAACACTACATAAAATGCCCCAATAATCGAATTTTGAACAACATGGAACAATATTCCAACATAGACGATCTTTTGCGCAAACGCCTGTACGACGCAGCGACGCCCCCGCCTGATTTCGTGTGGCCAAACGTGGAGCAAGCCCTGCGCAAGAAAAGACGCCGGTTTCTTTTCTGGATATTCAGCGCCTTTGGCACAGCAGTAGTCACCTTTAGCATTTGGTTTTGGCTAAACAATTCGACTGCCAACCACCGCTTAGCAACACTAAACACCCAGCCGCAAACGACACTTACGCAAACCGAAACAATCAATGCTGCTGCTGCCGCCGACAACATTGCAACACCACAAGTAACAGAAAACCAGGCAATTGGAACACCCGAAACACCAAACGCGGTTCGATCGGAATTGCCTGTTCAACGTACAAGGACGCCTCATAACACGTTTCAAGCATCATCGCATCCCGTTGTTTACCAAAACAAAAATACACCCGAACAAGGACGCCCAATTGTTTCAAACCTGAAATTCCAAATGCCGGGCAGTTCCGAAAATCACAACAGCAGAATCATTTCCGGCGCTGCCGATCCTGAATCTGTGCAATTAAAAAGCATTGATAATCAAGGACTAACTACGTCTGAATTAGCCTTGAACATTTCATCAGCGTCAACGCAGCAGGACGCCCTGAATACGTTGCCATTTTCTTTTAATCCACTTTTGTTCGGAGCAAAACTGACGCAACCTGCTGGCGTACCGTTCAAAATTATTCGCCGCAAAAAAGCGAATAAACTCTGTTATGATTTCGGCAAACACCCGAATGTCTGGATGGTTGATGCTTACGCCGGACCGTCTTTTGCCTTTAAAGAATTGAGCACCAATAACCCTGAGTTCCAACATTACCTCGAACGGCGTCAGGGTACCGAGCGCCGCGATTGGGCTTTTAATGCCGGCATACGCGGTACTCTGATGCTCGAACAGCACTTTATGTTGCGTTTCGGGTTGCATTATGAACAAATGACGGAGGTGTTTGAGTTAATTGACCCAAAATCAATTAACGTTGTTGTAAATTATCACACCACATACGATGCGAATGGCAACCCGATTACCGTGGCCGACACGATCGGGGTCAGTTACGGCGAAAAATATTTTAAATCCTACAACCGCTTCGGTATGCTCGATATTCCGCTTCAATTGGGGGTGGAACTGCGCAAGGGGCGTATGGGTTTTAATATCAACGCCGGATTTTCCTTCAATATTTGGTTCTGGAAACAGGGCGCTTATTTAAATCCTGCCGGCATCCCGCGCTATTTTACGCCCGGTGGAAAAAATACCACGGAAATTTTCCGCACACGTACCGGTTTGAGTGCCATCGGGAGTGTACAGTGGTTTTATCACGTCCAACCGAAACTTCGGATTTTTGCCGAACCTTATTTCCGGCAAATCGTACAACCTGTGAACCTGCAATCGCATCCGATCGGACAACGCTACGGCGTTGGCGGTATTCGGTTCGGGATCACTAAAATTCTGGATTAATTTATTGCACAACAACAAAAGTTAAGCAGCGAAAACAAAGGGCCTTGCATCTTTTAAACATAGAAATTGGTGAATTACGTGCAATGCCCTTAAAACTAACCCCAAAAAGCCTTTTGATACTTCGCGCTGTAATTCTTTGACTTAGCCTTCGGCTTAAATCATTGACAAGCAGCGCTCAGTATGACAACGATGCAGCCTTTCAGGCGACGCTCAGTATAAATAAAAATCATGTCCTATACACGACGCAGACATATTATATTACTCGCATTACTAAACACCCTGTTACTGGCAGGTGTTTGGAGTTGCCGTAAAGATGTGGACGAGTTTCGTACATATCCCGTTACATTGGCAAACCTCGATCCTTTGTTGGGTCAGGTTCCAAACTCATCCACAAAAACTACGATACCGCTCGGCGGTCTTGCGAAAGATACGATTGTCGTCACTGCCGACGGTCTGCGTATTTTCTTGACAGATCCTGAGCAACTGCTGGTTGACGCTAATGATAATCCGGTTCCTTTCAGCACCTGCCAAAATCTTTTCATGGAGGTGACGGAGGTATTAGACAAAGGCGATATGATTGCCCGAAATATTCCGAGCACCGTTGCAAACGGCGCAGTGCTGGAATCGGACGCCATGCTGCGTATCCGGTTTACTTGCGACGGAACGCCTCTGAAATTAAAAGCAGGCAGAAACATAAAAATTCAAATACCCGAAGCCAACCGACAAGACAATTTATTCGTCTATAACGGTACCATGCAAAATGATTCGCTCAGCGCTTGGACCGCCACCATGGTACCTGTTTATTTGGCCGATTGGATTTCAAATGTCACGAATGAAACGGTTCTTGGCTATGAAATAATCGCCACGCAGTTGGATTGGGTCGCCTGCAGCCACCCACTTGGCGGACAAGCGAGTAGTTTTTGTGTGAATTTACCCGATGGCTTTTCCAATGTGAACACTGTGGTTTATATGGTGTTTAAGAACGTCAAAGCAGTCGTACCCTTAACAGGAAATCGTTCGCAGTTTTGTTATGCACAAGCCCCGCAAGGATATTTTGTTAAATTAGTGACGGTTGGCAAATTCGGTGAGCAATATTGGCTGGGCAATAAAGAAACCGAAATCGGTACGAATACCGTACTTGATGTAGCGCCCCAGATTGTTTCAGAGCAACAAATGCTCAATTTTTTAAAGGGTCTGTAAGAAATGTAGCGCGTGTGACGACCCTTTTTCGGATCAGAATACCCGTGTTTAGTAATTTCGTATAAATGTCGAGTCGGAAAAGTCCGGTCTCGACTTTTTTTGTGCTGCTTGCGAGGGGATGGAACACGGATTTTGCAGACCCTCTCAAGCGGCCGCCTTTGCTTTCCCCACCAATATAAAAATCAACCCGCCGTATCCAACCCCGCCAAAAACCAAAAAAAAGAACCCGAATATCGCGGGCAAAAACCATTGATCGAAGCCGTTGAGCATCACCTTGGAAGGGTCGTTCGGGTCGTACCACAAGGTCACCACCTCGCCCACTTTATAGGCCGGCGGACTGGAAAAAACGGTACCCGTGTAGGTGCGTTGTTCGTGTTCCGGCGTGTAATACTCGATAACCGGCGCCGCTGTATTGCGGGAATAAACCATGCGCGCCACAATGCCCTTGGCGCGCACGCCGTGTTGTTTCATTTTTTCATAAGTCCATTGCTGGTACACGGCCGCTGCGCCCATCGCTGTGCCGACGAGGGCGAAAATCAGGAAGAAAAATAGAGCGTTTTTCATGTTGGATAGCTGGTTTTATACTTCGCGCTGGATAGTTTTGTGCATGGCCTTCGGCCTAAGTATTTGACAATCAGCGCTCAGTATGACAATTAATGCTGCCTTTCAGGCGGCGCTTAGTTTAAAATGCCGTAAAAATATACCGGGATTAAATATATTTCAAGATTGGCAGGAGAGATTAAATAGATTTTACTTGTTTTATAACATTTTTCGATTGTAACCGAAAAATATTATAATAATTTTCGATTACAATCGAAAAA
>JBAXTB010000179.1:0-11554 GCA_037130425.1 Bacteroidota bacterium | reverse complement strand
GTTACAATTGCCTGGCCGTTTTGGTTGAGCGAAATGGAAATACCGTTGATACAAGATGCAACCGGTTTGGTAAGGTCGTTCACAACAAGCGTGATGGACATGGTTGCAGTATTGCCGCTTGGGTCGGTTGCTGTAAATGTTACAACATGCGTTCCGACTGGCAGGATTTCCGTCGTATCAGAGAAACTGAAGTACGCAGGGCTGCTGCTGATCGTCAGTTCTGCATCCGGAGCGCAATCCTGTACATAATTTGCAACATTAAACTTGGTGGTTCCAGAGCAATCTGGATCGCCCGGATCAGTATGGAAAACCAAACTTGCAGGCGTAGGTGCGGTAAATACCGGCTTTTTCGTGTCACGCACTAAAATGGTGCGAGATACGGTGCTGGTATTGCCATAAGTGTCGGTAGCCGTCCAGGTGCGGGTAATAACATAATTGTATTTGGTTGCACCCGTTGAACCTTTTGTTGAATTTTCAGACAAAGAAACCGTTGCGCTGCAATTGTCCAATACGGATGGAAGCGCTGGTACGTCCGGAATCGTTTCCAGACAAACTTCAACCGTATCGTTTGCAGGCAGACTTATCGTTGAAATAACCGGCGCAATATTGTCAATCACCTTAATCTGTGCGATACAAGTTGCGGTATTTCCGGCATTGTCAGTTGCCTTGAGCGTAACCGTCGTTTTGCCTAAGTCGGCGCAAGTGTACACGCTTTGGCTCAATGAAAGCGCTACTTTGGCAGTTGTTGGTACAGCGCTGCACAAATCCGGGTCATGGCTGCCGTTGATGCTGAAAGATCCGTTATCACCATCCACCGTTGCAGGCGCAAGTGTAGCTGAATTCGGCGATAAGATGATATTTGTCACACCCGTTTTGCAAATCGCAACTGGCGGCGCAACATCCGGACAAATGGTAACCTTCTGTAATTGTGTGGAAACGTTGCCGTTGCCATCATTGTATGACCAGGTAACAAAGTATGTCTGGCAGGTACTTCCTGAAAGCGTTACACGGTAACTGGTGATGGTCGTACCGATTACGGTTTCAGGGGTTGCGTTTACACCACCCGGTGTTCCGTAAATAATCGGCCCGTTGGTACAGTTCGGTTTTGCCGTTGGGGCGCTCAGAATAATAAATCCACAGTTTGATAGTTGGTCTGCTAAGCTCGTCTGGTTCGGAATTGGCGCCGTGTTGTCATCAAGTGTGACTACAATATTGCGGGTTGCCGGAGAACCGGAAGCATCCGTAGCCGTAATGGTTACGGTAAACTGAGAACCGTCGGCCGGATTCGGGCCAGGCGTTGTATAAGTTGTAATGGCCGACAATTGCGTTCCAACGGCCGGAAATTGTGTCAATACCACGCTGGACGGGCAGTTATCAATCACATTTACAAGACCGGTATAGTCTGGAATTTGCTGTGTTGGGCAAATTGTGTTCAAGATGGCTGTTTGAATACCGGTCAACACAGGTGGTTGGGTATCGTTCACTTTTACGGTGAAACTACAAGTGGACGTATTGGCAGATTGATCTGTTACAACGTACCTGAATATCGTTGTTCCAACTGGCAGTGTAACCGACACCGGAATTAATTCAGTTATTCCGTTAGAAGGATCCCAAGGGAAGTTTGCTGAAATATTTTGATTGCCGTTTGCAACAATACTTTCAGGTGCAAATACAAGATCGGTACCGGCATTATTACATTCCTCGATATCACCATACCAAGGGCGAATCCATTGGAATGTGTAGCCACAAGTCCCTGGAGCGTTCGGGTATACAAACTGGCGGTTACAATAAGAAATGTTCGTCGGGTTGGGCGCTGGTAGCAGGTAACTGGAGAATTTTGGCGCTACGTCGTCTATAACCGTCACTAAAACAACAAGTTGTGTTGCATTTCCACAGGCGTCTGTCAAATTGAACGTGATAAAGTTATCTCCTGTGACAAATGGCGATTGAACCACGCTTCCTGTTCCTGTTTGGTCGGCATAAGGGCCGAAACCGTCATCAGCATAAGAAACGGTCCAATCTTCAACAACTGTGCTGCAATTATCAGTCGATGTAAAATTGAACGTAACCTGCGGATAACAAGCATCGAATGGGAAAGCAAGGCTGGAGTAATCCGACAAGTAAATTTTGTATTCCTCGTTCGGAACTACTTCTTCAATGCCTGGCGTAAAGTTGGTAATATTCACAACCGGTTCCGTGTTGTCTTCAACGGTAATTACCTGTTGAATCAAATCCGTAAGACCCGCAGCGTCGGTAACAATCCAGGAACGCGTAATTTTATAGTGGTTGGCGCAAATAGGATTTGTCAAAGGCGTGGTCGTTTGCGTCGGAGCTGAAACCGTGTAGGTGCAGTTTTCAACCGCCGTAATGGTAACTGGTTGTGCAAGATATGCATTCACTGCGCTGCATTCCAGCGTAATATCATCCGGGCCGTTTCCAACCGGCGGGATGTTATCAATGATGGTAATCAGGTTATTACAAACGGTAGAATTGCTTGGCGTAGAAGCGTCGGTAACACGAAGATAAGCCGTTTTGGCCGGGTTTGAACCGGACGTGCGGTCGGCACAGTTATACGTAATCGAGCTGGTCCAAGGGCCACTTGGCGATTTTGAAACTTCTTTTGTTAGGTTCAGGCCGCTACAGTTATCTGTGCTACTGTTGTTGAGTGCGGCGGCGGTCAGGGTAGCTGTGCCGGAAGCATTCAAGGCAACTGTAACAGGTTGCGCATTACAAATCGGCGCAATGTTGTCAATTACTTTAATGGTAGCCTGGCAAGTATCCGAGTTATTATCAAAGTCGGTTACTTTCAACACTACTTTTTTAGAAGGAACATTGCTGCATGTAAAAGGTTGAACCAACGGCGTCGTGCCATTCAACTCAAACAAATCATACGTCAGGTTCGCCGGGAACGTGCAGTTGTCTGTGCTGTTGTTGTTTACCTGCAATGCCGTAATTGTTGTCGGGCCGCTCAGGTTAACCGTCAGGTTATTACATTTCGCGTCAGGCGCTACGAAATCCTGCACTTTTACAACAAATGAACAGGTTCCTACATTACCCGACTGATCGGTAGCAGTAATGACGATATTCGTTGAGCCTTGTGGGAATGGACTCGTTGGAGTACCTCCGGTCGTAACCACCGCGAACGTACCGCAGTTTTCTGTCCAGGTCGGATTTACCCAAATCGGATTGCCTGGCGTCGGGATATAAGCGCAGGATACCGTATTGATATTTTTAACAATCGTACTGTTGCAAAGCGTAGAAGTAGTCGTAGGTGGCGTATTGTCGTTTACGATAATATTAAATGAGCACACTTCTGTGTTGGAAGCCTGGTCTTTAATGGTGTACACCACATTGGTCGTTCCTTTTTGAAACACCGCGCCGCTAAGGGAAGCGGTCGGGTCGTTGCCGTTAATCGTAAGGGAAGACTGTACAAGCGCGATCGTATTATCCAGATCCGCGCCATTGTTGGCGGTCACAACGATTTGAGTAATCGTGCAGTTATCATCGTATTGGCCTGCATTCGGGAAAATCCCCGGCGTCATATTACCAGCCGTACCGATGCTTGCCGTGCAGGTTGCACTGGCATTCACCGTGATATTGGAGGGGCAGGTTACAAGCGGCTTTTGCGTATCTAAAATGGTAACACGGCAGTTTGTCGTGTTGCTGTTCATGTTTGCGTCAAGCGCAGTAAGCGTAAACGGCCAGCCGTTCATCGGTTGCATATTCAAGTCGCTGCAATCAAATTGGATCGAACTACCGCTAACCGGACTGCCGTTTGGAGCAGATACCGTTACCGTCAGCCCCAATGGGCAGTTGTCATACGAACCGTTGTCTGCCTGCGCAGCGCTCAGGGTTGCAATACCGTTGTTGTTGAGTTGAACGGTTACATCTTTACATTTTGCAGTCGGAGCAATGTCTTCCAATACAGTAAAGGTGTACAATACGGAAAAATCAGGGGAATACGGCGAGTCATCAATCCATGAATAACGAATCACCGTTGTACCGGCCGGGAAGTTGGTGGTTACGCTGCCGCCACCGGTAAGCGGATTGAAAGCAGGAAGGCCGTTTAATACGGTATTGTCCGGGCCGCTCACGAAGGTTTCAGACATCGTGACTGAACCGCAGTCAAATGGCACGCCGATGGAAGGGCGCGTCCAGGTAATTACTTTATCACAGCTACTGCTGTTTACAGATACGGTAATCGAGTTATTGGAGGCCATTACAGAAGGAGCCGTATCGTCAATAACGGTTACCCCGAAAACACAGGTTTTAAGGTTGCCGGCATTATCAATCGCCGTCCAGGTTATTGTTGAAAGGCCAATCGACAAAATAGAACCGTCTAATATGTTGGTACCGGTCACATCATTCGTTAAACTAGTCACACCGCAATTGTCCGTTGCCGTTGCATCAAACTCACCCGGATTCAAGGCGCCGATGGTATAGTCGCAGGTAAACGGATCGGCAGAAACGGTAATATTAGCAGGGCAATGTGAAAATTTCGGATTTTCATTATCCGATACTTTAATGGTTTGTACGCAAGTCGCTATATTTCCATGCGCATCCGTAATTGTCCAGGTAACAGGGGTCGTGCCGGTTGAAAAAGTTTCGCCTACAAGGGAATTGGTGTTATTCACGCTATTCTCAATTGTCGTTCCAACACAATTGTCAGTGCCCGTAGCGGCTAAACCGACATACTTATATTGGCACACCCCCGGATCGGTGCTTACGTTTTTATCAGCCGGACAAGTGATGGTCGGGTTTTCCAGGTCAGTTACCGTAACGTTAAAGCTGACGCTGGCCGAAGCAGAGCCGGAACCCGCATATTGAAGATCGGTAATAAAATACGTCACATTCGTTACGCCCGTGTTAAAGGTTTCAACACCTGCGTCAGCGCCTACCGTATAAGGAAGAATCGTGGCGCCGGTAAGGATATAACCAACTTCAAGATTTGCAATACAGTTATCCGTAAATTCGCGTGGGTTCAACGCTAATGGGAGCGTTTTAGGCACCGGAATCAAATCAATGAAACCAATCGAGCCTGCCGTGCAGGCGCCCGGGTCGGTAAACGTCAAAACATCCGGGCCAGTTACGGCATCCGGAGCGGTATAATCTAAAATCGTTATTTGAAAGCGGACGGCGGCACTGAAAGTAGCCGGGTTTGCCGGATTAGAAGCGACCGCTACATATACGGTTGCAATGCCGTTTGCATCGCCGCACCCGTAGGTAATTGACGTAAGACCTGCCGTTGTTGGCAGTGTTTTGGCTGAATTGTAGAAAAAGCGAATATTGTTCGTCGCATTACAGCCCGGTGCGCCGCTTCCGGTAATATACGGCGAAACGGTCGTGCGCAACAGATCCGCCGTACCAGTTAAAGGATTGAGAATCAATTGCAATTGGATTGGCTCTGGCGGCGATGAAATCGTACATTGCGCCACAGCCTGATTAGTAAGCGCGCTAAAAGCCAACATCGTACATATCGATATTAGCCAACGCAGTGTTGGTGTGTTGTTCATGGTCAACAAATTTGATGATGGGAAAAGGGTAAAAGGAGAGGGAATCGTGAAGAAGTGTCTATATCTCTTCATCAAGTACGATCGGTTTGGTATGAATAAATGTTGTTTTACAATTTCGATTTCGTTGAACGAAAAAGGAAATCAAGTATTACACGAGAAACTGGAAAACACACGGAAACAACCGAAAGCAGCGGATTAAAGGATTCTAAAATAAAGGGCAAGTTTACGGCTAAATCCGGGATAGATTCAGGTTCTTACCACAATTTATCTCTTAACCAAAAACCGTACCAATTTGCAGGTAGTTAACGTGTGCATTATTTTTTTTATGTTTTTTCAGAGCAAAAATCAAACATTATAATGATTATTTATACGAATCGTCTGAAATTAAGTCACACTTGCATAAAAACATATCAAATATCACGATTTTACACCGATCATTTTACAATTTCAACGAATCCGCTACCTTCGCAGCATGGGCAAGAAAAAGAGTCCGCAAAAAATTAGGAAAAGGGGCATGGCGCCCGGCACCCTTGTGTACACCGGGAATCGGCAGTCTGCCCCGTCAAATGTGCATACTTTTTGGTATGATGACCATACATTCAGTGAAAAACCAGGTTTTGCGCCGGAAATATGCCCCCTCCATCAGGGTACGACCTGGGTCGATATCCGCAGCCTGACAGATGCAGGCCCGATCGAACAAACCGGCGCATATTTCGGCATCCACCCCTTAGCCCTGGAAGATGTGCTCGACACCACCCAACGCGCCAAACTCGACGAATATGAAAACGGGCTGTTTTTCGTTTTGCCCAACCTCAAATTCGACCCAACAGTCATGGAACTCCAAAGCGAGCAAATTTCCTTTTTTTTAGGCAAAAACTACGTCATTGCGTTCCAGGAAGACCCCGATGATACCTTACACGCTGTTCGAAAACGTCTTCAGGAGGGCTTGGGGCGCCTGCGCAAAAAAGGCGCCGACTACCTTACCTATTCCTTGATCGATGCCGTCGTAGATAACTATTATATGGTGTTGGATGAAATTGAAGCGCAATTGCTTGAACTGGAACAAGGTTTGTATCAGCATGGCGACGCGCCACAGTCCAAAGCGCTCATTTTTAATATGAAACGGGTCGTCAATGATTTCCGGCACCGCATGTTGCCCCTGCGCGAAGCCGTCACCCGCTTTTACCGAACCGAAAGCGAATTGGTAGAAGACGCCAACCGCCTTTATTTTCGCGATGTGTTGGATCACGTGGCGCAAATTTTAGACAGTATTGACAACCAACGCGATATATTGGCAAATATCGAAGCCCTGTTCCAGGCAGAAGCCTCTAACCGTTTGAACAATGTCATGCGGCTCCTCACCGTAATTAGTACCATTTTTATCCCGCTTTCGTTTGTAGCCGGCGTGTACGGGATGAACTTTGATAATATGCCCGAATTACACACCAAACACGGCTACTTTATTGTCCTTGGCATTATGTTTTTGCTGATGATCGGCATGCTCGGTTATTTCAGGACTAAAAAATGGATCTAAACATCATGTTCCGAATTCTACTCATACTCTGTCTCCCAAGCTTCTTGTTTGCACAAACTGAATTGCCCAAAACGGCATTCGACCCCTGCGGCAGTCCTGTCGGCATCGACCCTTGGCTGGCGCGTTATGTAAAAAACCCGGACCAATACAACAGCCGCTCGCAAGACACGCTGACGGTGGGTGTGCAAGTCCACTTGCTGGCAACAGATGCAGGCGGCGGCCGTTTCAGCACCGAACGACTGCTAAACGCATTTTGTCGCTTAAATTCCGATTTTGAAGGTACCGGAATCCGGTTTTACTTCAAAAACCCTTGGAATTTGGTAAATAAAACGTCCTGGTACAAACATTCCGACATTCCTGCCGGGATTCAAATGATGCTGACCAATGATGTTCCGGACGCACTAAACAGTTATTTCGTGCAGGATCCGGCCGGTAATTGCGGATATAGCCTGCCTTATGGCGGAGTAGCCATCAACCATTCCTGTGCAAATGCAAACGACCACACCTGGGCGCACGAAATCGGGCATACGCTCTCCCTACCCCACCCTTTTTTAGGCTGGGAAGGCAAAACCTACAGTTATAATACGCCTACGCCGGAATTACTTACCTACGATTACACCTATTTTCACGATACGCTTGATACGACCATCCCGGCGCCACTTGATACGGCCTTGGTGGAGTACCTCGACGGTTCTAACTGCGCTCTTGCCGCCGACCTGTTTTGCGACACCAAACCCGATTATTTGAGTTATCGCTGGTCTTGCGATGCGCAAAACAACAGTTTGGTAAAACATAAAGACCCCTCCGGCGCTGATTTCTATGCCGACGGCACTTTATTTATGTCGTATTCCTCGGATGAATGCCAAAATCGGTTTTCGCCCCAACAAATTGCCGCCATGCGCGCCAATTTGCTCAGCGAAAAATCAAGCTGGCTTTATAATGGACCGGTAGACGGTAAAATCACCGCCGTACCAAACGGCCTAAGTCCCGTTGCCAACGAAATTACCGCCGATTCGGCCGTTACGCTGCGCTGGTCATCGGTTCCCAATGCAGCCTATTATTATGTGCTCGGTTCGCGCATCATCAACTTCGCAGCCCGCGATATTGAGTTCATCACGACCGATACGACCGCTGTAACCGGAAAATTGATCAGCAACAAGAAGTACTATTGGAAAGTGAGGCCCTTCAATAACTTCTACACTTGCACGAATTATGCTGACATTCAATCCTTTATAACCGCTTCAACCACGGCGGTAAAAGAGCCGAATGCGCAGGGATTTCGCTGCTACCCGAATATCCTTACACCCGGCGCCACGCTTATATTGGAACAAAATGCGGTCAGGGAATCATCGGAAACAACCGTCATGGTGCTCAATGCCGCAGGACAAATATGCCTGAAGCAAACTGCGCCTTGGACGGATCGTAAAATCCATCTGGAAATACCTGCAAAAAATTGGCCGCAGGGTGTGTATCAGGTGCTTGTAATCGACGCCCATTGCATTGAAAGTCAGCGTTTTATATTGGCCGCCCAATAAAATATTTTGTCGCGATTTTGCTTATTATGAACAGGAATTGCAAAATATTGTTCGGTAAGATCGACCTTTGTGTGATTGAACATAATCATATCAAACTTAACTGTGATGTTTGTAAAAAAATACAACTTTTTGCTGATCGCCGGTTTATTGGCGGCATGTACCCTTCAAGCCCAACAAGGCCCCGACAATTGGTGCGGTTATACCGGCAAATCGCCTTGGCTGACGTGGTATCAGCAAAACAAAGGCAATTTTACAACGGATCGCGACGGAGATAGCACCTGGCTTTATGTTCCTGTTACCGTACATATTGTAGGCAACGACGCCGGCGCAGGTTATTATTCGATTTATAATTGCGTGCAAGACATTGCCGGCATGAACGCGCAATACACCAATGCCCACATCCGCTATTATCTATATGAAGGGGAACCCTTTGTGTTTCATAATAAAACGAGCTGGTACGAACACAATTGGGACGGCGGCTCGGATTTGATCAATTCAAACCGCATAGAGGGTCGCCTGAACGCTTATGTGGTAGGTGATCCGGCTGGCAACTGCGGTTATTCCTGGCAGGACGCCATTGTATTGGGCAAAAACTGCTCTGGCGCAGGCAATTCTACCTGGGGCCATGAAGCGGGCCACCATTTGTCGCTCCCACACCCATTCCTTGGCTGGGAAGGCTTTACCTGGAACTACGCCAATCCTGCTCCTCAAATTGTAAACGGCCGCGAAGTAGAAAAAATCGATGGTTCCAATTGCGATAACGCCGGCGACGGCTTCTGCGATACGCACCCCGATTACCTGAACTACCGCTGGACTTGCAACGGCAATGGCGAAAGCACCGTAGTGCAACGCGATCCCGACGGTGTTGAATTCAGGTCGGATGCCAGCCTGATTATGGGCTATCCGCTGGATCAGTGCGCTTCCCGGTTTTCGCCGGAACAAATTGAGGCCATGCGCGCCAACCTGCACTCGGAACACAGCAGCTATTTGCAAATATTTGCGCCATTGGATGAAATTCCGGACGCCGAACAGGTAACGCTTATTTCCCCAATTGATACCCAAATAGTGCAATTTGATGACGTGACGATGACATTCAAAACGCCGCCTTATTCCACCATTTTTGAGGTAGAAGTCGGCCTTTTTGATAACTTCCAACCGGTTATATACGCTAAATCGTTTTACCAGCCAGATGTCTCTACGGTTTCGGTGCATTTGGAAAAAGCATTGCCTAAAAATCGTTTGCTCTACTGGCGCACCTTTGCTTACAACGAATGGGATGTTTCACAGCCGCATACGACTTATCAAACCGGTGTATTTAAGACAACCAACTTAAACGCTACCAACGATTTAGAGAAAAACGTTTCCGCCATTCTTTCGCCCAACCCGGTGCGCTCCGGTGTGCCGGCTGTTTTACAACTGAATGCAGACGACAGTCAGGATGCCCTGATTACCGTAACAGATATGGCCGGTCGCAATTGCTTATCGAAACAAATTCGGATTTCGGAAGGAACACAGCAAATTGACATTCCGACCGAAGCATTGAGCGCGGGCATTTATCAAATGACGATTCAAAATGAGAAAGGGCTGTTCAGTCTCCGGCTCTCGATCTTAGATTAATGGGGGTTGTTCGTCGTCAAAGCCTGAAACACTCGGTTGTCAACTTGGTCGGTCTTGGAATCGGCGGGTTGAGCGTATTTCTGTTGTATCCGCATGTGCGGCCGCAATACGGACTTATGCAGATTTTGCTTCAGGTTGGGATGATCGGGTTGCCATTGTTTACGATGGGCGCGAACACGGTCGTATTTCGTTTTTTTCCACATTTTAAAGATAAAAGCAGCGGGCATCACGGTTTTTTGCCCCTGTTGATGGGTATGTGCATCGCGGGCAGCGCGCTGAGCTGGTTGGTGATCGCTTTGTTTTGGCAGGAATTTTCGCCTTGGCTGAAACTGAACGCCCCGGAGGTCAGCGCGCACCTGTGGATGGCTGCCCCGCTGTCGTTTTTTTATGTTTCCAGCGTCATTTTAAGCCAGTATTCGGCCAATTTTAACCGGATTGTGGTTCCTACCCTCTTGCTCGATTTTTCACAAAAAATTGTGCTGCCGGTTTTATTGATTGCCGTTTGGCTTGGCTGGATTTCTGTAGATATTGCCTTGTGGGGGCTTTTGTGCCATACGATCATCGTGTTTGTCAGCTTGAACTTGTACCTGCGCTGGCTCGGCGAATGGCACTGGAAACCTGATGTTGGATTTATTACGCCTGCCTTGCGCCGAGAAATGCTGCGTTTTATCGGTTTTGGCGCGTTCGGCGGTTTTGCCTTGATGATGGCTGCCAAATCGGATATTTTGGTGGTGGGCACCATGAGCAGCCTCGACAATACGGGGATTTACGCGATTGTCGCCTATTTGGCTGCCGTGATCGACATTCCAACCAAGGGCTTGTACGGCGCGAGTATTGCCTTGGTTTCCAAACATTTAGCAGAAGATAACCGGGTGGAACTCGGCAATTTATACCGCAAAGTCTCCATCAATTTGCTGGTGGCCGGACTGCTGATTTTCGGCGCAATCTGGGTTTCTGTGGATTCCATTTTCGACATTATTCCCAAGGGCGATTCGATGCGTTCGGGTAAGTATGTGCTGCTGTTTATTGGCCTTTCCCGCATTGTGGAAATGGGCACGGGTTTGAACAACTACTTAGTGTATTACTCTAAATATTATATTTATTCCGTTGTTTCCCTTGGACTTCTGGCCTTTGGAAACGTCGCCCTGAGCATTTATCTGATCCCGATCATGGGGATTACCGGCGCGGCCGTGGCGACTTTGTGCAGCATTACGGGCTACAATTTAGTGAGTTTAGGACTGGTGCAATACCTGTTTGGGTTGCAGCCTTTTTCCAGGCGCACCTTGTATGCGGTGTTGCTGGCGCTGTTGAGTTATGGCCTGGCGGCGTTTATTCCCGGCACGGGTTATTCGATC
>JBAXTB010000178.1:0-11558 GCA_037130425.1 Bacteroidota bacterium | reverse complement strand
AAATGGTAATACCTAAAGACTCACCGCAAGGAAATATGATGAAGCAAATTCAAGAACGTTTAAGTGAAAAATTTAGAACAGATTCGAAGGGGAATTATTTAGACAGTTCTACTGATAAGATCATTTTGCTTACAGAAACTGAGATGAGGATTGAATATGGAAAAAAATATGCATTAGTTTATAGAAAAAAATAATACGAAAGCGCGACTGACATAATAAAACAACAAGCAATCCTAACACGAATTAGGTAAAAGTCTTAGTTGAATGCTTCATGAAATCAAGTCATCTGTGTTGCTTGCATCCTTTTAATCTGTGTTCTTTTGCTATGCGGGTAACCGTATCCAGGCGGCTATCGGAGCGGCAATTAAATTTTCTGGCAAAAAGCAAGGATGTTTTAGTATTGACCTATAAAACCGGCGGCTATGCTATTTCGACACATTTGTTACTCATACGGTTTAATCGTCATAATATTCTTGACCTCTGGTCGGGTTATTACGGGGCGGATATAACTACAGTGAGCGACATCTTATCATACATAAAGGAATCAAGGAAAAGTAATTGGAAACTTAATATGAACAAGGTTATTCTTTGACGCAACCCAATAGAAACCGTTCTGAAAAAACGAATAAATGACTATGATAAATGACACCAAGCCCTACTCAATGATTAAAAAGCATTCAGTTTTAATTGGAATAACAATCTCCTTAGTCTTCCTGATTACCGCGATTTTAATTTACCCGGGCGGCACTTATGAAGATAAAAATGCTATCGGATTTGACTGGACAAAAAATTATATAAGTAACTTGTTCGAAACAACGGCTTTAAATGGCAGGCTTAACAATTCCAGAATTTGGGCCTACATTGGAATGTTCTTCTACTCGATAAGTTGCGCTGTCTTTTTTGTTAATATGTCTAAAAAAATACCTGAAAAAGTTTCTGCCAATATTATAAAATATACTGGCATACTTACGATGCCCTTGACTTTTTTGATCGTAACGCCTTTACATAACTTAATGCTCTCCCTTTCCAATATTTTATTTTGGACTTGCATAACCTGGATAACCGTTTTTATATTGAAGACAAGGCTTCACTTTTTAAAAGTATATTGCATACTGTGCCTTTTAATCTTTTTTTATGCCGTATTTGTACATGTAACCAGTAATTGGGACGTATTGCCGATCATTCAGAAAGTGAATAATATTAGTTCAATACTCTTGATTTTGGGACTTGAGTATTTTACTACAAAGGAAGACTTTGTTCGTAAAAATCCTTTTAAATCTGTGTCCTGACAGGATCCGCGCAATCCGTGTCCCATCCCCCTCGCACGCGGCAAAATCACCCAATTTCCGGCCTGCTATGCCACTCATAAAACAGCCCGTTCGGGTCTCTTTCCGACCGAATTCCTTGTATTTTTTTCAAATTGGCGTCCGATAAAAACGGCGCGGTTCTTTTGTGCAAACCTTCGTCGGCCAATTGAATGCCGGTGCTTAGATGCGCCATTTTACGCATCATACCCGCCGCCCAATCGCCGTATTTGACCGTATCGGCCGCCGCTTTCCAGGTGCCGTACAGGGCAATGTAGATATTATCTTCGTTGGAATACACCATATCGGTTTTAAGGTTGCCGGGATGCCAGTTCAGCCAAAGCATGTGCGCGGGTGAAGGCGGCAATGTCGCCGCAATTTCCTTGATAAACGGCATCAAATCGGCCATCGGGGCATGGGTCCACATATTATCCACGCCCCAGTGGTAGTTGTGCGGGTAGTGGGTCATTACTAATTTGTACAAGGCGTCGATGCCGGGATCAAGGGCGGGCGTGACGATCAGGGCCTTGTTTTTAATCGGACTGTTTTTCATAAACGCCATCGCTTCCTCAAATTCATCCTTGGTATCGGCAAAAATGGGCGCAACGGCTTCGATGCCCGGGCCGAATAAATTCGCCATGTTTTTGTTCATAAGCATTTGAAATTCAACCGCTTTGGGGATGCTTGGCCCGATCTCGTAAGCCCAGTTGTACACGTCTTCCAAGTGTTTGATCTTGAATTGATGCGCAATAATGGCCCGGTATTTCGGCAGCACAAACAATTTCAAATGAAAACGCACGACCACGCCGAAAAAGCCGCCACCGGAACCGCGTGCCGACCAGAACAAATCAGCGTTTTCCGTTGCGCTCGCATGCACGTATGCGCCGTCGGCCGTAACCATATCAATCCCGATCACGCTTTCGCAGGCGATGCCCGTTTTGCGGCCGTTCCAGCCATAACCGCCCTGCAACAAATAGCCGCCGATGCAAACGCCCTTGCAATGCCCCGCCGGGAAAAACAGCCCGTGTTTAAACAATTCCAGCATCAAAATGCTGCCGCCCACGCCCGGTCCGGCAGTGGCCGTCATGGCTTTGACGTTAATTTCGTAAGTGTTGAAATTTTTCATCATAATCAGGATGCTGTGATCCCTCAAATGATTGGCGCTCCAGCTGTGGCCGCCGGAACACACGGTCACTTTTCGTCCCTGCGCCTTGGCGAATTTGATCGTATCAATAATATCCTGCACGGTTTTGGGTTCCACAATGCGGGCCGGGCGTTTTCCTGGATCAATTTTGTTGAACAGCGAACCCATCACGAGGGATTCAAAATCGGCGTCGTTTCGATCAATAATGCGGCCTTCTACTTGTAAAGGGTCGAGTTTTGGGTTGTTTTCAGCATAAATTTTAGGCAAAAAAGTCGCCAGATGCGTCATTTCTTCCGAACAATGTTGCACCATATCGTGCCCGAAATTGGGCGGCAGGCTTCTCAGTTTTTTTAAAACGCCGGACACCAGATTGGCCAACACGCCTTCCTGCCGGGTGTGGATATACTGGCCGCCCATCCAAAAACGCGAGCGCATTTCAGAACCGCCTTCCACCGCGCGCACCTGATGCACCAAGTAACCGTAATCAACCGGCAGCGACTCATGCCCGATCCTGGCGCATACGTACACAGCCTTTGACGGATCTTGAGTGGCCTCCTGCGAAAACCCGAACTGCGCAGGCGATTTGAACTGGATCGCGGCTTTCAACAGCGACGGCCCGATGTATTCCTCAATGATGGAATTGCGGCCGATGTAGGCAACATCGTCTTTGCCGTCCTGCCATTGCGCGCTCAAATGCGCCTTCGGGTGCCACAATTTATAGCGACTGTCGCGGCAACCGTGCCAGGCAAACCACCAATCCCACATTTCAGGCGTTACGCCGGGCATTTGCGTTAAAATAGCGGCATGAATACTCCCGTCGGGCGCTATGGTATAGCCGTTTTCAAGTTCTGTGTAGCCGGGATCTTGCAGGTATTGCGCTTGTGCGAAGGGCGGCAAGGCGCTGGCGGGATAGGGCGAATGTTCGAGCGCGTGCTGTACGTGCGTGGGAAGCGCCGAAAAGGCTTCGTCGTAATATTTTGCGTATTCGGTTGAATACTCGTGCGGCTGGTAGCCGAGATACTTTTTGGACATGCGAATAGCTTGTGTATCAATTAGATAAACGATAGCACAAATGTATCGAACCCATACACGCAGAAACCTTGAACTAATTCAAGAAATCAGATGCGGTGTTTTAATTTGCTCAGCCATTCGGGGGAGATGCCCATGAATTCGGCGACGTATTTGGAAGGCACTTTTTGAATAATCACCGGACAATGCGTAATCAGGTATTGGTACAGTTTTTCGGAGGAATAGGCGATGATTTTTAGTTTGAAATCATTTTCCTCCTGTAAGGCCGTGGTGACGAGGGTGTGGTAAAAATGAAACAGTTTGATGTCCCGGTAAATAAAAGCATCCACTTCCTTTTTAGAGAGCGCAAAAACTTCCGACGCGGTGATGGCGCGGAGTTCGCACTGGGTTTTAGCGCCGGAGAAAAAACTGTCGACGCAGCTCATAAACGGATGAAAATCATCGAGATAGAAATTGATGGTCTTTTCGAGTTCCAGTTCGTCGTTGATATAACGGCAAACAAAACCGCCTTTTAGTATGAAATACGCCTTGTCGCACACCTGGCCCGGCTCAACGAGTTTGGCCTGGCTTTTTACGGAAATGCGTTTTCCTTTTTGGAGAATTTGTTCAATGGATTCAGGGGCGATGTCGGCTTTGAGGAGTTCGTTTATGAGGTTGTTGAGCATGGGAAGGATAAGGCCGGACGTGGCGGAAGTGCTTTGTTTGCGAGAGAGAAATAAAGGTCAAGTGCGGTGCAAGTAATATTATATAAATTTTTATATAATATTACTTGCCACTAAGCATACCTATTAGCATTACACTAATTAAGGCAGCGATAATAAAGCCAATAAAACCAAAGTTTGAACTCCCTTGTGCCATTAACCAAAATCCCCCTACGAGTACTCCTGTAAAAACCAAAAAACCAAAGAGACCTCCTAGGCATGATCTACTTTTGCCAAATACATCTTTCACATATTCAATATTCTCTACAATATAGTACTTGTTAAAGTTGCCTTTGTGATATTGTTTAATATTTTCATAAGTATAGCCGTCTATATCATGTCCTAACCAAAAAACCAAGTCTTTTTTATGTATAACCAAATAATAGTACATCTCACTATTTAGTTCTCGATTTTTTTTAACATTATCAATTAATTCGGAAGATGTACGAATATTAGTTTCTTCAAGTCCAAATTTCCAATAGGTTTTAGTTGAACTATTCATTTTGTACCAGAAAAATTTCTGAGGAGTATCATCATAAATACCAAAATAATGATAACAATTAGGCTTTTCAAAATTAAGATTAATCATTTTCAATAAAATTTAACAAACTTCCTCAAATATCGTGCCATCATACGGTCACTTATCTTTTCGCCGAATGTGGTTATTGTTCTTTTTCCGGTGCACTCGGTCTTCATCCTTTTCCGCTCGATGCCCGGCCGCCGCGCTTGTTAGGATGCGGGACAGACGTAAGCGTGGCAGTAGTTGGGCATTGTGTGGGAGGAAAACGAAGACCGAGCGCGGTGAGAACAGATGAATGAACGTACAAATTACAAATGCTTGGGGGTTTCGGACGCATGATTTATATTTGCCAGTGGCATTTAAAAAGTGCGCATGCTTCTGTGTTACTAGCAATATTAACAGCACCCGTAAATAGACAAAAACTTAACGACAGACAATGACTTTTGAAGAATTTAAAAACAGATTAGACAAATCAACACAGGAAGATGAAGTAAGGGGTGCCTATGCAACATACTTCAAGATTAAATATAATACGGCTAACAGACACGACTTATATACACCTCAAGTTTTGTTTGAGTTTAAGGCGGACAAAAAATTTCACAACTTAAAAGCACTTGCAACAATTCTTGCTCAATCACTTTACTACATCAGACGACTGAAATATATTGAAGTCGAAAAAGCAATTCCGTTTTTCATATGCCTTGCTGATAAGAACGAAGCAACCATAACTGAAACTCGTAAGTGGGCAACTTACTACACAAACGACAGTTACGATTGGGAACGACCTGCAAGCAAGCCCGACCCAATGTTAATTGACCATTTGGTTAAAGAACCCGAAACAGGAAAACTTCACGTTTATTCAGTAACTAAAAAACAGGAACAAGAAGCATTCAAGAAAAATCTTGACAACGCTTTAAATCCTCAAATGATTTTAGACTTTGGCGACAAGAAAGTAATCAACGAAGAAAATTTTGAAGCAGTTTTTGGACATTGGCAATCTGTAATCGGACCTTATATTGTAAACGGATACAAGCCGTCATTTTATTTCCTTGCTAACATTCAGCGTGACAAAATAATCATTGACAGAGACAACAGTCGAGTTGTTTTCACCTTCGAAGATAAGAACTCTAAAACTCAAAAAGTCCTAATGAAGGACTACGACTATTTTTGGAGTGTTTACGATTATGTTGAAAATGCAGAAACCATAAACGGTATTCACGCCAAACTTGACCGACTAACAGACGAAAGCCAAAGAAGATTTGAAGGAGAGTTTTACACGCCTTTGCGTTTCGGACAAAAAGCAGTTCACTATTTAAACGAAGTGCTTGGAAAAAATTGGTTCAAATCGGGCAAGTATAGAATTTGGGATATGGCTGCGGGAACAGGAAACCTGGAATATCACTTGCCAGCAGAAGCATACAAATACTTGTATATGTCAACGCTTCACGGAAGCGAAGCCGACCATTTGAATAAAGTATTTCCAAACGCAACTTGTTTTCAATACGACTATCTCAATGACGATGTTGAATATGTTTTCAATAAAGCAAGTTTGCCATTTACTCCCAATTGGAAACTGCCAAAGAAATTAAGAGACGAATTAGCCGACCCAACTATTACTTGGATTGTTTACATCAATCCGCCATTTGCGACTGCACAAGTTGGCGGAGCAAAAGGCGACAGCAAAAAAGGTGTGAGCAAAACAAAAGTTGAAATTGCAATGGACAATGAAGATGCAGGACACGTAAAACGTGAACTCTTTGCACAGTTTATGTTTCGTGTTTCACACGAACTTCCTAAAAACACATATTTAGGAATGTTCTCAAAGTTGAAATACCTGAACGCACCTGACAGCATTGAATACAGAGACAAACATTTCAACTTCAAATACGAGAAAGGATTTTTGTTTAAGTCAACAACCTTTCACGGAGTAAAAGGAAAATATCCAATTGGCTTTTTGATTTGGAACTTATCAAAACCAAGTCAAACAAAAACAGTTGAAATTGATATAGCAAACGAAGAAGCTCAAACCATTGGCGTTAAACATCTACAGCTAATTGAAAAGAAAGACGTTTTGAATAATTGGTTTCCAAGACCGCAAAACTCTAATGACTTCATTTTGCCACCAATGAGTAACGGTATAACTGTAAGAGATAGCAACACCGATACAAGACACAGGGCAAGACCAGATTTTCTTGCTTCAATTTGCAGTAAGGGAAATGACTTTCAAAACAACAACTACGTTTCAATTCTTTCTTCGCCAAGTGTTAGTGCAGGAGCTTTTACAGTAATCAAAGACAATTTTGAAAAAGCGTTGACACTTCATGCAGTTAGAAAAATACCGAAACAAACTTGGCTCAATGACCGAAACCAATTTTTAATTCCGCATACCGAGCCTACAAAAGAGTTTCTAAATGACTGCGTTGTCTGGAGTCTGTTCGCTTCATCAAACGAAACGACATCTTTAAAAAATGTTTCGTATTTGGGTAGCACATACCAAATCATAAACAACTTCTACCCTTTCCGAATTGAAGAAATCAAATATTGGGAAATTAAAGACCCTGACTTTAGACAACAACTCACAAAGGACGAAAACAGATTTGTTGCTGACTGGCTTTCAAAAAACGACTTGTCGGACGAAGCGAAAGAAGTAATTGAAAAAGCAAAAACAGTTTACAAACTATTCTATGCTAACCTTAATCAAATGGCGACAAACAAGTGGAAAATTGACACTTGGGACGCAGGTTGGTATCAAGTTAGGCGTTGCTTGACAGAACACAATTTGGCGATAGACGAAATAAAAGAATTGAGCAAGGCAAATGAATTACTTGCAGACAAGATTTTGCCACAAATAGAAACGTTCGGCTTTTTGGACAAAGACGAAGTATATGCCCAAATATAGTGGAAGAAACAATGCTGGTAACAGCGTTTTTTTTGCATCCGCTTGGTCGAGGCATCGAGCGTGTGGGAGGTAAAAGACTACGCACGGCAGAAAGTCAATTCTGTTATTTACCGCTTCACTCAACCTAAGGGACCCAAAATATCTTCCGTAAAAAACCTTGTATTTAAATTGACTGCTGGTTCAAGCCCACAAAAGTATGTCTTAGCATTTGATTGAACGGCAATCAAACTAGCCCATGCTTGTAGGCTGGGAATGGAAACCTTATTTGTGGTCAAATTATAATCGAAAATAATATTCAGGTCTAGTTTGCCATTATATCCAAAAACTTGAATACCAACGGCCGAAAGGGCTAATCCTGCAAATTCAAACTCGGGAAAATTAAAATAAATCGCATAGTTAGTTAACAGGCTCAATGCTGTCAATAGTTTAGATTCGTCTTTTAGATCAACTAATGTTTCATCAAAAGGATCAGATGCGACATCGTAGTTCAATAAGGTAGAGCCTGACGCAAATGCTACAAGTAAATGGGTTAAGCTTTCTAATTTAACCTCCTCAAAAGTGATTTCAATCAGTTCTTCCATCGTTTATTACAAAAAAATCGTCGCATTGGGTTTTTATTTCTCCCTTGTTAGAAGCCCCGCCATATTTACTTAAAACCGCTTCTGAAAGAAACGATTTGTAATCAAAGCCTTCGGGCAAAATTAAAGCCATAATGGGCAAGATATTATGGCTGGGCCGGAGCCTTTTCTACGCAAATATATTGTAAAAGATAAAATTCTACAATTGTTGGCAGGTTTCAAGATTTCGTTGGTCGAACCGGCCTCGCATCACATATCAGGGAGGGAAGACGCAAGCGCGGCAGCAGTCGGGCATTGGCTGGGTCGAAAACGAAGACCGCACGCGGCAAAAATCCTTTTAAATCTGTGCTTTAGTCTGCGCAATCCGTGTCCCATCCCCCTCGCACGCGGCAAAATCCTTTTAAATCTGCGTCCTGACAGGATCCGCGCAATCCGTGTCCTATCCCCTCTTACCGCGCCTCCGAATACTCCATCCGCTTCCGCAAGCCCGCCGCATATTTAGCCATATTGGCCTTGGCCGCTTCCGCCATCCCTTTCACCAAGCCCGGATTGCGTTCTGCCAGTACAACCGGCACCGCCAAATACACCGGTTTCCCCGCCGCAGGTTTGTGAATATAACGGTAGACCGGCATATACCCATTGCGGCCCACCCGTACTTCTGGCGAGCCTTTGGTTTTCAACAAATCCACCTGAAACATGATGCCGCCATCGGTGTTGGGTTGGGTTTGATTGGAAATAAAATTGCCGAGCGAATACACCACAATGGCTTCTTTTTTCGAGCCGTCGGGCATTGTAACCCGCTCTTTTTTAATGGGTTGTACCACGTGCGGGTGCGAACCGATGATCATGTCGGCGCCGTTGCGGATTAAAAAACGGGCCGTTTCGTCCTGTTCTTTGTTTTCGGTAAGTTGGTACTCGATGCCCCAGTGTACAAACACGATGATGAAATGCGGCTTGCGCGCGCGGGCCTCCGCGAGATCGGCTTTCATTTGCACCGTATCAATCAGGTTGACGATGGTGGGCGCTTCGGTGGGTACGCCGTTGGTGCCATAAGTATAATTCAGCAGGGCGATTTTGAAGCCTTTTTTATACACCATGAGCGGGTACAGGGCGTCGCGGTCGCGTTGGTTTTTGAAAGTGCCGGTTTGCAAAAAGCCGAGATCGCGCAGGGTTTGGGCGGTATTGGTCACGCCGAGGCCGCGGCTGTCGTTGGCGTGGTTGTTGGCGGTCACTAAAATATCAAAACCGGCGTCTTTCAGCGCGTGAGCCACGGCGTCGGGGCTGCGGAACATGGGATAACCCGTGTAGGGCGGTTTGCCGGGCAGCGTCAGTTCAAGGTTGCCGATGGCGAGGTCGGCTTGTTCGAGCACGGGTTTTACGTATTGAAAACAAGGTTTGTAATCGTATTCTTTGTTTTTAACGATTTCGGCGGCATTGATTTGCGGCGTGTGGCCCATAATATCGCCGGTAAAAATCAGGTGCAACGTATCAACCTGCGCGGCGGCGTGGAATGACAGGTGAAAAAGGAAAATGAAAGCGCTGTTCCGGCCAATCAGCCCTGCGTTTTTAAAAATATTCATATTGATAACGGTCTTTTATTGCAAAGGAAAAACAAAAAACGCCAACTTTGGGCGTAGCATTACAGTCAAACAAATTACCGCATGATTAACCGTATTTTACAATTGCTTGCAATCGTGGCGGCCTTCGCTGTCGGCGGCGTCCTCAGTTATGAATATTTTGCACCCAAAGCCAAAATCGTAGAAGATTCGACGGTATTGCTGGAAAAAATCCAGGCCGTGACCAAACTGATTACGGTGGAAGGCCAGTTTTCCGAAATTTACAATTACAGCGAATACCAGGGATATTTCACGTATTTCTGGGATAAAAAAATCCTCGTGCGCGTGCGGGCCACCGTGTCGGCGGGTTACGACCTGAATAATTTGCACATTACGGCTGACCCAGTGACCAAAACGATCCACATAAGTTCTTTGGGGGCGCCGCAAATCTTAGCCATCGACCACACGCTTGATTATTACGATATTTCCCAGGGTTTGTTCACCTCGTTTACGCCAGAGGATTACAATAAAATCAATCAGCGCGCCAAGGACATGATTCGGGATCAGGCCATGAAAAGCAATTTGCTGCCTTCCGCGCAGGAGCAGGCGGTGAAAATGATCGACCTGATTCGGTTTATGGTGGAAAGCGCAGGCTGGAAATTAGATATGCCGCCGGGCGCCAAAGGCAATACGCCGCCGCAATAGGATTGTTGCAAATGATCTTGAACGGCCAAATCATTTTGCTGTGGCGTAAAAATGTAAGCAACTTGCGTCAGACAAGCAAAAAATAACCCGTTTCAGTCAGGTTTACCGCGCACACACTCGAATCACGCCATACATTTGCAGAAACCTGCTTTATACGCCGACCAATAGGTTTTGAATGGTCAAGATAGTTTGCACAAAACCTATTGCGCGGGCGCATGAAACCAGAATTACGACTTGAATCCAATCCTGCTTTTACTGGCCACCTTACCGGGCGTGCTGATTAGTTATGCGATTTTCCGGGCAGATAAATATGAGCGCGAGCCGCTCGTACCGATGCTGTTATGCTTTGGATTCGGCGCAGCATTGACGGTTCCAGCAGTTAATATTGAAAAATGGTCGTTTGATTTGATTGCCAACCAGGACGGCAGTTTTTGGCCTACTTTTTTGCTGGCATTCGGCGCGGTGGCCTTCAATGAAGAAGTGCTGAAATTTGCGGTGCTGGTGTTGGTTGCCTTTCCCCGTTCTTTTTTCAACGAGCCGTTCGACGGGATTGTGTACGCCGTGTTGGCCGCAATGGGATTTGCAACCCTTGAAAATATCACTTATGCCGACCGTTTTGGGGCTGAAACCGTGTTTTTGCGTATGTTTACGGCCGTACCGGCGCATTTGGTTTTTGCCATCGTACAAGGTTATTTTGCAGGACTGGCCCGCTTTGGGGCTGCCAATCCCGTTCAGAAAATGCTCCAGGGCCTCGGCCTCGCCATTTTACTCCACGGCACCTACGATTTTTTGATTTTTCAAAATTGGTCCGACTGGTTGTTTGTGTTCGGCACCGTCGCGCTGTACCTATGCCTGTTTTATTGCAGCCGGCTGATTAAGGAGCATTTGGATAATTCGCCGTTTAGGTAGGCGGGAGGCGGGAGACGGTGGACGGTGGACGGGGGACGGGAGACGGGGGACGGGGGACGGGAGACGGGGTGCTTCGGGTTTGGATTTGGTTTTGGATTTGGTTTTGATCTTGGATTTGAATTTGATTTGATCTTGATTTCCCTTTAATTTATTGATTTTCTGTAAAAACTTAGCCAACCTGAAAAGCGATCGGTTTTCTATCAAAAGCATAGA
>JBAXTB010000177.1:0-11604 GCA_037130425.1 Bacteroidota bacterium | reverse complement strand
ATTCAGAAGTACGTGGAAGATCCGCTTGCCGAGTTCATTCTTAGCGAAAACCCAAGCGAGGAGTCCAGTATGGTTGCTGTGATGAATGAAACCAAGGACGGCTTGATTGTACGGTATGCAGATGTGGTTGAAAACGATGTTACGCCGACGGAAAACGAGGCGACAAATTAGGGAATATCGAATATTGAATAACGAATAAGGGAATATCGAACCAGCGCGCCCGGAATAAGGTCAATCGACTTTGTTTCGGGCGCGTTTTTTTGCGTTAGAGACGGCACGATTTTCGTTAAGCATTTTTATGATACTTTTGTCCGACCAAAATGTAGCCTAATGTTTAACCGATTTCGTTTTTGTTTAATCATATTTGTCCTCCTCCTTTCCATCAGCTGCCGGGCGCAGCGTGGCAACTTGGTAGAGGTTGATACCGGATTTGTTGCCCAACTTATTCTTCCCGATTTATTGCGCGATGATGCGCATCAATTTCAAATTGCAGATATTCTTGCGGGAAAATATACGGGCCAGTTTGAACAGGCTAAAACAGAACATTTAGCCTTTGGATTTGATGATGCCCGCTGGTGGCTTCACTTTAAGGTTTACAATAAGTCAGGGATGCCTAAAACCCTCATTCTGCGCTTAAACCGGAAAACATTTGATGAATTTACCCTTTGGCAAAAGCCCGATAGCAGTAACTTGAAAGAAATTGGCGTGGTGGGGCAACGGTTTGATAATGAAAGATTTGTCTTAATCAACGGTTATTATTACGCAGTTACGATGCAGCCTGGATACAATGAATTTTGGGCGCGTTGCAGAAATGAAATTGGTCCGATGCACCTGACGCTCAGTTTGCATTCTCCTGAAAATTATGCGGTATATAGCCGACAATCCAGTTTGGTGTACGGGGTGTTTTTGGGGGTTATGATTCTTTCCCTGTTTTTCAGCGGCTTGATGTTTTATTTTTACCGCAATCGGCTGTATATCATCTATGTTGCCTATATTTTAAATATTCTGTTCAGGGAGGCTTATTACAATTCTGCCGACTTTGATTTCATGCCGGTTTTCCAGCGTTATTGCACGTCTATTTTAATTGCCGCTACTTACGCGTTGTTATTCCGCCGTTTTTTAAGGTTAAAAGATTTGTACCCGCGTTTGGATCGGGTCGTAAAGTCCTATGCATGGATCGCTTTTTTAATGGCTTTTGGCGTATACGGCTTAGTCCTTGCGCATCAGGCGGCGATTTTAAAGGTGTTCTTTGTCGTTATAAATATTAGTAATTTAGTTTTTATTTTAATGGCGTTTGGGATTACGCTCCGGCATTTTTTCTCCCGTTATCAGGCGCGCATCATGTTGATCGGATCATTGCCTTTGGCAGTAGCATTTACGATTATTTCCTTGCGTAATTTGAGTGTTATACCCAACTATCCTTTTATTCAGTTTGTCGTAGCCTGCGGTTTTATTGTCGAAGTATTGGTATTTGCCATTGCGTTTGCCCGCTGGTATCGCTCGGTTGAAATTGACCGAAATTTGTTGAAACGACAGGTTACAATTGAAGCAAAAGAGAAGATGTTGGCCATTCAGGAGGCTGAACAACGCGTAAAAGACCGAATTGCCCGCGATTTGCACGACGACGTTGCCGCCTCACTGTCGAGCATTCGGATATTAAGCCAAATTGTAAAACGACAAACATCTGAAAAAGCGCCCGAGTCATCTCTGTTACTGGAACAAATTACGAGTTCTGCACAATCCACCCTGGATAGTATCGGCGACATTATCTGGGCTATAAACCCGCATACCGATTACCTGAACGACGTCGCCGATCGTATTCGGGAATACGCGGTAAAAACCCTTGAATCGCAGGAAATCAGTTTCAATCTCGATATTTCCCGCAATTTACCTGCCTTTAACCTTGACTTGGAAGCCCGCAGAAATATTTACTTTATTTTCAAAGAAGCCGTTAATAATGCCCTGAAACATGCCAATTGCACGCAGATGGATATTAAATTGGTTGTTGTTGAACAGGAAATGGCGCTAACCATTGGAGATAATGGCGTGGGTTTTGACCTTCAGCACACCAGAAGGGGAAATGGCCTGAACAACATGCTCAAGCGCGCGCAAGACATTGGGGGGAACATGACGCTTTTTGCTGAAGCAGGAAAAGGGACAACGGTTACGTTTAGGTTGAGCCTGTCCCAAAAGTAACGCGATTTATTCGCCAAATAAAAAGTTGTGATCGTAGGTAATTGCCGGGAGGACTCGCGTCTTAACGCCGTCAACTGAGTTATGAGGTGTCATCTTCGAGGTGCGAGCAGGTGACACCTCTGAACGATCGTGCCCACGGAATATTCGTTTTGAGATGTCACCACTTCCTTTGGTCGGAGATGACACCTCAAAACGAACGACTACCGGCCTACAAATTGGCTTAAAACGGTTAAGCTTACTTCTTTTTCTTCCATTCCGCAATGGACTTATCGTTCATGCGGGGGTAGTCTGTATTGTTTTCTACTTTTGCCAGTTCCGTGCTGTGTTCTGCAGTACTGATTGCGTCTTTGTAACGGCCGAGTTCTGCCAAAATCAGCGCTTTGATGCGTACCATATAAAATTTTTCGCCGCCTTTATCCAAAGCCATTTGAATCCAGGCAAGCGCAACGTTCATGTCTTTCTTTTCTTCTAAATAGTAGCGTGCCGATTGGTAGTAAGTAGTAGCTGATGGGCCGTCAATTTGGGCCTTGATATCTGCCATTACCTTTCCATCCGTATCCAGGCTTACAGGAATCGCAATTTTCGTGTATTCCCAAGTGATTTCAATATCGGCACTGTTATTTTTGATATTGCCTACATTGATTGTCATTGTTTCAACCATATCCTTCAGTGTAACAGGCGCAACCGGGAAACGAACCGCCACATCTGCTTCTGAAAAATCTTTTCCGGGCGTACCCCAGAAACTGGTGTTTTTGTAAAAAATAACAGACCATTCTTTTTCGCCCGGCACTGTGTACAGGGCATAAGTGGCAGCCGGCAATTCGACGCCGTTTATTTTAACCTTATCGCTAAAAGTTACCTTGGTGGATGCATTAGCGCCAGTACGCCACATTTCACCGAATGGAAGTAAATCGCCGAAAATTTTACGGCCTTTTGCACTTGGACGTGAATAATCAAGATCGATCTTGATTAACCCGACCTCTTGCGAGGTTTTACAAGTTGGACTTGGGGCTGGGGTTTTGATTTGAGCGCCGGCAGTAGCGAAAAATGCCAGCAAGGCAAAGGCTGTTAGTAATAGATGTTTTTGCATGATGTTAGGTTGGATTTTGCTGCTATAACATTTTTTTAGACTTTTGGTTGTTGAAAGCCGAAGTGTTGTCCGGCATTTTGAGCGACAAATTTTACCAAAAATTCAATTTTATTTCGAAAAATAATGATTCAATTTCGTTGCATTCCATTTAAAGAACTGACCCTGTATGAGTTATACGAGGCCCTTGCACTGCGTCAGGAAGTATTTGTTGTTGAACAAAATTGTCCTTATCAGGATTGCGATGGGAAAGATCAGGAATCCTGGCATTTATTCGGGCGTGATGAGGCCGGAAGATTAATTGCTTATACAAGATTGTTGCCGGAAGGACTTTCGTATCCCGGTTATACGTCCATCGGCAGGGTCGTGAGCGCACCCGTCGCGCGCGGGACAGGCGCGGGCAGGGATTTGATGAAAAAAAGTATAGAAATGACCCGAATGTTATTTGGCGACTGGCCTATAAAAATCGGCGCTCAAAGTTATTTGCTGCGTTTTTATGAAAGTTTCGGCTTTCAATCCACCGGGGAAGCGTATCTGGAAGACGGTATTCCGCACACAAAAATGGTGTTAAAATGAAGACAATCAAGGCTTTGGATTGAGCAGTACCGGTATATCGCCTGCCAATTCCAATCCTGATGTGCGGCTGCTGCCCTCAAAAATCCGGACGCCTTTTTCCAATAATTCAAGCTGCAAATGCGCTTGTAAACTTTCATTGATTTTACCCGCCATTTCACCAGAAATAGGGGAGAGCAGCGCCGTACCCGCCGCCTGAGTCGCTTGTATGCGCAATTCGAGGCTCGGACTTTTGAAGGTCAATTCGACTTTTTCGCCCACTATGGAAAGCCGTTTTTTCGCTCCGGTATAAGTTGCAAAACGGAATAAGCGCCCTTCAAGCCAAAAACCGCTGATAAACCCGATAAAATAACTGTTCAACCAAGGAATATGCGCCACCGAGGCCATCAAGGAAGCCTGCGGGTTTGTATCGAAATGGTTGCTTTGCATCCACACGTAGGCGCGCGGGAAAGAACGGCCCCAGTCTTTTTCAATATAGCCGACGCCGCCTGAAAAATCGATTAAGCGGCCATCTGTTGTTTCCAAACTGCCCGACAATTGGTGGTGTAAACTCACCACGCCGTGAAAACACTCCATAAACGGCACAAAAGAGTACCAGCCCATGATTCCCGGCGCGCCAAGCATTTTTGGCCATGTATTCGTGTTTTCTATTTGAATCGTCCCTTTGAAACCCGGCAGATCAAGGCTCATTTTCGAAGCGGAGAAGTAATTATTCCCAAGCCTGATTTCAAATTTATCCGCTGAAGGCTGAAAATCTGAAGCAGGGAAACGGAAAAAATGGGCTTTGCAGCGTTTCCCGTCCATCACCTGAATAAACGAATAAGATGCGCCATCAGGCCCCATGGAAATACCCGGAATCACGGCAAAGGCCTCCGATTCGTCGCGGTTGACAATTTTAAAATACCAGCCTTCAAAAAAGCGCTTGGTTTTTCCCCATCCATGATAACAATCAGGGTGCCAGGTGGCGAAAACATTATTTTGAAAATTGTTGAACATAGCTTTGATAATGAAGGTGTTACAAACGCGCTGTTTTAAAACGCAACCAATGATCGGCCAAAACCAGCGCGGTCATGGCTTCTACGATTGGAACAGCCCTTGGTACCACGCATGGATCGTGGCGCCCGCGGCCTTTCACCGTTACTGCTTCACCGGCAGCATTGACGGACGCCTGTTCTTGCATAATCGTTGCCACCGGTTTGAATGCCACCCGAAAGTAAATGTCCATTCCATTAGAAATACCGCCCTGAATGCCGCCGGAATGGTTGGTTTCGGTACGCAGTTGCTGATCTTCGTTAGTTGGAACAACAAACAGGTCATTGTGTTGCGAACCGGTCATGCGCACGCCATCGAAGCCGGAACCGTACTCAAAGCCTTTTGCGGCGTTTATACTCAGCATGGCCTTGCCTAAATCGGCGTGCAATTTGTCAAAAACGGGTTCGCCAAGGCCGGGCGGGCAGCCGCGTACCACCGCAGATACCACACCGCCAATGGTATCGCCCGCTTTCCGGATTTTTTTGATGAGGTTAATCATTTTAATTGCCATCACGGGGTCGGGGCAGCGGACATCGTTGGTTTCGGTAAGAGAAAGATCCAGCGCCTGGTATGGTTGAGACAACATTAAAGCGCCGACCTGACTTACATAAGCTTGTATTTCAATGCCTTGTGTACGCAGTAAAAGTTTTGCTAATGCGCCTGCCGCCACCCTTGCCGCCGTCTCCCGCGCGCTGGAGCGCCCGCCTCCGCGATGGTCGCGCAGGCCGTATTTTGCTTGCCAGGTGTAATCGGCATGGCTGGGTCGGAATGCAGCGGCGATGTGGTCGTAATCCTGTGAGCGCTGATCTTCATTCGGAATGACCATTGCAATGGGCGTTCCGGTGGTTTTGCCGTTAAATATGCCGCTGAGCACTTGCACCTTATCGCTTTCCTTGCGTTGGGTAACAATGTTGCTTTGCCCCGGTCGGCGACGATCCAATTCGTGCTGTATAAATTCAAGGTCAACATTAAGTCCGGCCGGACAGCCATCAACAATGCATCCGATGGCCGCGCCGTGCGACTCGCCAAAAGTGGTGACGCGAAAAATTTCGCCGAAAGTATTTCCTGCCATACTGCAAAGAAAAGCAAAGCCGGGCAGGGGGCCAAATGGGCAGCGGATTTATGCGCCAAAGCAATAGGGATTGAATAGTCAAGTTGGATTTGCGTATAACCTATTGCGTAGGAGTATAAGCCGTTTTTGACGATTTGGCAATGTGAAACTGGATTCATTTCCAAATCGTCAAAAAGTAAGCATATTAATTGAACTGTCCCCTGATTTATTTCCAAATTGTCAAAAAGTAGTTGCAACACAGGATGACACATCCTTCAAAAAGTTTGGCCCCGGGAACCGACTACCCTGACCTTTGTATCAGGTTATTTGATTGATAACCAAGCATCATTAACAGAACATCAAAACTTTTTAAACATGTATAAGCAATCTTTTTTCAGCGCAGTTTCTTTCTTTTCATTCTTTTTTATGTTAAACGCCGCGATGGCTCAAACGCCATCGGTAGCGCTCAAATTAAACCTGCCGAGTTTTTTCCACGGCGGTGGCGTAAATGCGGAGGCAACGTTAGGCGGGCATTTTAGTGTGTTAGCCGAATATCAAAAAATCAACTATTTCAATACCAGTACGGAAGGCATCAATCTTATATTGGTTGGTGAAACTACCAGAACCGACACTCGTGTAAGGGGTTCAAACACAGGTATGATGTTCCGATACTACCCACTTACAAAAGCGATGGGCGGGATGTTTTTTGAAGGCGGCGCTTATGTAGGTCGGTATAATGCCAAAATCGTTCGAACGGATGAAAGCCATAATCTGGCGGGTTTGTTTACCCCAATCAACGACAGTTATTCTTACACGCCCGGCATCGATTTTAAATACGAAACGAAAACATTTGAGCAAAACAATGTAGCCGCAAAAGGCATTAAATTCGGATTAGGTTTTAGTAAAACCCGCAAATTTATAAACTATGAAGTATCGGGAGGGTATTCCAGAAATTACAGTAAATTAGATAGCAGTGCGGGTAAATATGCTAAAGACGGAACGCTGTATCTGCGTTGCGCAATCGGTGGCGCCTTTAGTTTTAGGAAATAAGTAGCAAGCGTATTTATGAAAAACAAGCGCCGGTTGATCGCATAGACCAATCGGCGCTTTAATTTTTATAACTTATTGCTTATCCTGATCCTTGCGAACCGGGCTAACTTTAGGCTCCGTCTTTTTTACCTTAGGCGGCTTGATTTTGGTCGTTTGCTTGGTTACTTTTCCTTGTCCGTTGATTTTTGAAATTTGGACCGTTTTGGAGCCGTCGTCGTTTTTGCTTATGTTCTTTGTCGTGGTTTTTACCACAGCGCCTTTATCGTTGGTTTTGGTAACCTGAACGGTTTTTGTGCCGTCGCTGTTTTTTGAAACAGTTTTGGTATTTGTGGTCGTGTGGGTTTTAGTCTTGGTTTTAACGACCGTTCCTTCTGTTTGGGCGCCGGTGGTAGCAGGTGTAGTCGTCGCAGGCGCCTGTGCTTGTGCGATGAAACCTGAGAAGACCAATGAGCAGGCTAAAACAAATTGCTTTTGCATGGATTTGAATGTTTTAAAAATGAAAGGGCTTGTATTTGACAATTGGGACGTACCGTTTTGAGCGCGTAACGGGATAAACCAGATTTTAAATAGAATTTAACGAGCGTCTCAGCGCCCGGAGCCGGTTTTACTGCTGGTAAACTTCTTTTCGTAGGTTTCCCAAGGCGTTGATTTATGGCTGTTGGTGCCGAAATAATTCAGAATGGCCTCCATTTTATCTCCATCCAAATAACCGGAGATAGGCTGGATGCTGTTGAAGTTTTCATCTAAGAAAACAGCCGTCGGAAAAGTAAAGCGGTTGTTGAGCCATTCGGCGGCGAGTTCGTGGTAGCCCCGGTTGCCTTCTTTTTTGAAACGGTAGGTTTTGTCTTTATAAACGACATCCCCGGTTTGTTCCGCATTGAATTTTACCGCATAATAGTGGTCATTTATATAATTTGCCACTGCCGGTGTGACAAATGTAGTAGAGTCCATGTGTTTGCACCATCCGCACCAATCGGTGTAAATGTCAATGTAGATTTTGCGTTTTTCGGTTTTGCTTTTTTCCACTGCTTCTCCAATGCTCATCCAGTTGATTTTAACCGTTTCAACCGGCTTTAGGGCGCTTGCTTTTTTGCCTTGCGCAGCGACTGATCTGGGCGCTTTTGTTGCATTGTCGGAACTGTTTGCTAACGAAGGTCTTGCAACTGCATTGCGCAAATTGCCGTCCGTCCTGGCTGTATTGTAGGGTTGCAGGTTTGTATTTCCATAAGACACGGTTGGCGACTTATGGACACCTAAGGTTCTGGTAGATCCGGAATTTACGTTGCCCGATTCGCGTGCGGTAGATTGTTGGTTGCTGCGCGACTGGGCGCCATCGTTGCGGCTACCGCTATTGCTGCCTGATCTTGGCGCCGGGGTGAGTGACGCGCCGGAGCGCGGAGTCGTTTGGGCATGGGTATAACCTGTTATCAGGATGATTAAAAAAAACAAAAATATTTTACGCATGGCACACAGTTCGGTTCTGAAAATAATGTTGTGAACAAATGTAGTGATCATTAAACCGAAAAACAAAAGGTAGTGGTCTCCAAGGGGGCGGTTTTAAAATAAGTTTAACCGGTTGACCCTTCAAAACCCTTTTTAATGCCATTTATCAAGCGCTTTGTGTTCGTATTTTTGCATGTTGTCGAGTAGCTCCGGGATGTTGTCGGCCACGATACAGAGGTTGCGGTTCTCCGCTTTCAGAAAACCGTAGCGCACCATTTGGTCGAGCATGGCGACCAATGGGTCGTAATATCCGTTCACGTTCAGCAGGCCGATGGGCTTGCGGTACTGGTGTAATTGAGCCAAAGTGAGGGCTTCGAAATGTTCGTCCATAGAGCCGTACCCGCCTGGCAGGGTAATCACGCCGTCGGTACCTTTGATGAGCAGCGTGCGCCGTTCGGCCATGGATTCTACCACGATCATGTCTTTCAGGCCGGGGTGCCCAAGTTCCAGTTCGTTGAGTTGTTCTGTGATGACGCCGGTAATGGGGCCGCCGTATTCGAGTACGGCATCGGCCAGGACGCCCATGAGGCCGACGCTGCCGCCGCCGAATAAAACTTTGATGTTGCGTTCTGCCAGGGTTTTACCTAAAAGGGTGGCCTGCTCGGCAAACCAGGGTTGATTTCCTTTGTTGGCGCCACAAAAAACTGCGATGGAATGCATGGTACGGTGAAAGTTAGAAGTTTGAATATTGAGCAGGTTTGAGAATCTTTTGCATTTATGCCGCGAATATCCGACAAGTGAGAAAAGCGCCAGCATTTTTTTTCAGAAGCGCGTACCTTTGTACTGATATTTTGGGCTAAAATATCGGCACTACATTTTTTTATCCATCCATACCGATTTGATATGACGAAAATTCGCATCTTAATTAGCAGCGCCTTTTTAATGGTTTTCTTGGCGCAATGTAACAAAGAGACCATTATTCCGGTGGTGGAAGCCCCCAAACCCTTTGTTTTGACGGTAGATAATTCTTATAATGAACTACAGGCGAAAATTGGCGTATTTATTTCTGACGCCGATGGCGTGTTAAAGGCGTTTCGTTGGGTAGATGGCGAAGATACGGCACAAATCAGGGTTCCTGGCAATACGGTGGGCAATCGGTATGACTGTACAATCGCCAAAGTAGTTGCGCTGGATGCTTCCGGGTCGGGCGTGCGCGATACGTCGATTACCTTAACGACTTATACCAATGTAAAAAGCGGAGAAACAATTTATATGCGGGCGCATAACTATACGCAGGTGACGGATTTACGTATTCAGTTTACCAATATTGCGTCGTTTGATTCGATTATTGTATCAGACGGGATTTCTTTTTCGCGTCCGCAAGCGGCAAATAATTTTTACGGCCAATACCGCGTGACACATACCGGAAAATTCTGGGCGCGTATTATGATTAATGGGGAAGCAAACTGGCGTTATATGTTGTTTGAAAATATCAATTCCCCCGATGTTGTAGCCACCATAGACGCTACCTTATTACCTAAAATTATGGCAAAGCCCAAGGCGATTCAACTTCCCTTTGTGACCCCTTGGAAATACAATGTACAGGGAGTGGTTGATTTGAACGCCAATCAATTTTTCCCGCTGGGCGATTTGTCGCGCGCGCCAGGCGGCGCAACGCCCGCATTTAACGAACTATCTGTATATGAGCCGATTATGAATGATGTGTTTGACCCCGGCCCAAAACCATATAACGGTTTCAGGGTACAAGTGAGCGGCTCCGGGGCTGATCCGGACGCTTATATTTACCAGAGCGACCGAATTTATCCGGAATTGCCCGATGCGCTCACGGTTCCGACGTTTTCGGTTGTTCCTTCGCCTTCATCCACCAATCGGTTTTCGGGGGTGAATTGTACGGGGCAGTTTGATTTGTTGTCGGTTACAAGGAGTAACACAGGCTCTCCGTCGTTTTCCTGGGAGGTATTGTTGGCTCCGCCGGCAAACGGGATTTCAAGTTATCGCCTGCCGGAATTGCCGAAGGAACTTTCGAACTTATCGTTTGCGTTAAGTCAGTACAGTTTTGGCGGGATAGTTCATGCCCAGGGAGAGGCTTACGACCAGTATTTGGGTTTTGAACCAGTTATGCGCAAACGCATGTTGAACGACGATCCGCTTTGGCAGGCGCGGGCCGGTTTTGTCGCAAAAGGAAAATAACACATGGAATCAAATTACGATGCTTATTTTGAAGCCAATCGCAAGGGCTGGGATTTAAAAACGGGCGTAAATGCGGCGTCTTCCTTTTACAATTTGGAAGGCTGGAAGGCCGGGAATAGCAGCCTGAATCCGATTGAGTTAAAGGAAGTTGGAGATGTTAAGGGCAAAAAATTGTTGCACCTGCAATGTCATTTCGGGATGGATACGCTTTCCTGGGCGCGTGCGGGCGCGCAGGTGACGGGTGTGGACTTTTCGTCGGAGGCAATTGCAATGGCGCGTAAACTTGCGAAAGAATCGTCGTTGAAAGCCCGTTTTGTGGAGAGTAATGTGTACGATTTAGCGCAGCATTTAGGCGGAAAATACGACGTGGTGTTTACTTCCTACGGCACCATCGGCTGGCTGCCGGACCTGGAGCCTTGGGCAAAGGTGGTGGCGCATTTTTTGAAACGCAAGGGTTTTTTCTATATCGCTGATTTTCACCCTTTTGTGTGGATGATGGACGAGGAAATGAAATACCTGAAATACCCGTACCACAACGCCGGGGTGATTGAAACGGAGCAGGTAGGGTCGTATGCGGACCGGTATGCAAGCATTCGGTACAAGGAATATGGCTGGAATCACAGTTTATCGGATGTTTTAAACAGTCTGATTAAGCAAGGTTTACGCATTGAGTTTTTGAATGAATATTCGTTTTCACCCTACGATTGTTTCAGCAATACGGTAAAAGGCGAAGACGGGAATTACCGGATCAAAGGGTTGGAGGATGTGTTGCCGATGATGTACAGTATTAAGGCTAGCAAGCCGTAAAAATCAATGTCAATGATATAAGCGTTATAGAACCACGAAGTGGTTAAACTTGAATAGCCCCGTATGAAATGCGGGGTAAATGATATTGCGTTTTTACAACCCTGAAAGGTAGGCTGTCCAGCACGGTTATTTTTACCATCAGTTTTTGAACAAT
>JBAXTB010000176.1:0-11609 GCA_037130425.1 Bacteroidota bacterium | reverse complement strand
GGATTGATAAGGATGGCCTCAACCCACCAATGTGTAATTAATGCACAACAAGTAAATGTATACGAAGGCTTTAATTAAGCCGATATACCTGACCTCGGAGAGGTCAAATATTGGTAGAAATCATTGATATATCGGGTTTCGACCTCGGAGAGGTCCAACGTTGGTAAAACATCTACAAGGGATAAAACCAATGTTAAACCTCTCCGAGGTTCGTATAAACGCCTGATTATCAATTTCTACCAATGTTGAATCTCTCCGAGATTAGAACATTATCCATTTATTTCAAAATCCTTCGTACACCTGCACAACAAGTAACGATTAATCATCAAAAATCCCGAAGGTGCAATGCCATTGACATAAGGATTTTTAAAGTCCTGAAAGGACGGAATCATTAGAATTGGGCAACGCCCAATTTAAAATGGCCAAGATTTTTGAGAAGCCCTGAAAGGGCGGAATCACACGTAGCGCGGGATAATTTCGCCCTTTCAAGACTGTGGTAACGCTTATGTCAATGACATTGCCCGAAGAGCTTATAAGTTTATAGCAAAACCAAGTTAATGCAAAACATAAAATTACAGATTCACTCCCTTCCATCTGCAACCCCAAAAGAGACCCGTTTTTACCTTGCTTCCAACTTCAACAACTGGCTCCCCGACGATCCCGACCATGCGTTCAAACCCGATGAAAACGGCTTGTACCAATTACAACTTCAGGTAGAAACCGACATCCTTGAATTCAAAATCACGCGCGGCAGTTGGGCCTCCGCAGAAGGCAATGCGCAGGGCCGCGAACGCGCCAACCGGGTGTTCGAACTGGCTGCCGATACGCAGGAAATCATCATTGATATCGAATCCTGGACCGATATTTCGCCTAAAAACAGCACCTTAAACATGGTGTTGCTTCACCCCGATTTTCTCATCCCGCAATTGGGCCGCCGCCGCCGCATTTGGGCCTGCCTGCCAAACGATTACTGGATAAATCCGGATAAGCATTACCCGGTCGTTTACATGCAAGATGGCCAAAACCTGTTCGACAACCCGGAGGCCATATTCGGCTCCTGGGGCATCGACAAGGCGCTGAACCGACTGTTTACCAGATCGCACAACGAAGCGCAGCCATTTCCAATTATCATCGGCATCGAAAACGGCGGCGATGATCGTATCAATGAATATGCCCCCTGGCACAATCCGGAACACGGCGGCGGTGAAGGCGCGCAGTATCTCGAATTTCTGGCCGACACGCTCAAACCATTCATTGACAAACAATTACGCACGCTTCCTGAACGCGCGCACACGGGCGTCATGGGCAGCAGCATGGGCGGCTTAATCAGTTTGTACGCAGCCTTGGAACGACCGGATGTGTTTGGAATGGCGGGCGTGTTTTCCCCTTCACTTTGGTTTTCAAAAGAAATATTTCAGTTGGCCGGAAAACCCAAAAATACGCAGCCTGTCAGGATATTATTTATGGCTGGCCAGCAAGAAAGCGAAGATATGGTGGTCGATTTATTAGATCTTTACGAAACTTTGCTGGACGCCGGGCATGATGAACATAACATGCACTATGATTTGCACTCAGACGGCACCCATTCAGAAGGTTTTTGGGCCCGTGAGTTTGAACATGCATTGAGTTGGTTGTTCGGCGATAATCCGGAGCATACGCATGGCATTTCCGACAAACTAATTCGCTTCCGCTTAAATCCGACGGATAAAGAAATTATGATTAATATTGCGCCTAACATTAAACACCCTCAATTGGAAGTGCATGATTATTGCCATAACCGACAGTTTAACCACCGGCTTGGCCATAACGACAACCGCATTCCCTACGCCGAATGGGAAGAATGTATTTTTTCCATCCGCTTGATCTCGGAAGGTGATCTGGTATTCTCGCGCCGGGTACATTTGAACCAGGTTGAATTGACAAAACCCGCTATTATAGCCAACGCAAAGTGATTTTGAAAACGGCTGGATTTTAATCCATTGAAAATCAATGTTTTTATCCATCTATCCTTCAAATCCACCTTAATCGTGGTAAAAATCAAAGAAAAAAGCATTGCCTCAACAGCAAAAACAATAAAAAAAACATGAACAAAGGCGTCTGGTTTTTTGAAGAAGTAGATTTATATGAGATTCTTTGTCCATATAAATACAATGACCACCTCAAAACGCATCCCTTGGCAAACTACAAAAAATTGGACTTTCTTTTTATGGAAGGCGACCCCGTGCGGGATATTTTTTTAGTAGCGGAGGGGCGGGTAAAGGTTAGTTTTTATGATCCGGAAGGAAACGAGCAGGTGATTGCGTTTTTAGGCAAGGGCGAAATTCTGGGCGAAATGGCTTTGTTTGGTCAAAGCCGCTACCGGGAGTTTGCGCAGTCGGTGGCCGACCGCACCCTGATATGCAAATTAGGGGTGGACAAAGCAAGGGAATTAGTAAGAGATTATGTGCCGTTTTCCCTAACCATCACAAAACGATTTGGGGAACGCACCCAAAAATTGGAACGCCGACTACAAATCTTGCTGTTTAAAGACGCCCGCCAACGGCTGATCGCTTTTTTAAAGGATTTGTGTACTGATCTCGGCGTCCCGTATAAAACAGGGGTAAAAATCATGCTGGAAATTACCCAAAGCGACATCGCGGCGCTCATTGGCGCATCCCGCAAAACGGTATCGCTGTTGTTTACGGAATTGGAAGAAGCCGGTTTGGTAACGTTTTTTAACCGGAAAGAGATTTACATACAAGACGTTGAAAAATTAGTTTAAACTGATTTCCGCAATGTTACCCGCGTAACATCCTGTGCTAACCGATGTCCGCACCTTTGTCCTATCATTCAAAAAGACAAAGGTTTTATGCAACATTTTGATATTATCATCATCGGAACAGGCGCAGGCGGCGGCACATTAGCCCATAAACTTGCCCCTACCGGAAAAAAAATCCTGATCCTTGAACGCGGCGATTTTTTGCCCAAAGAAAAGGAAAACTGGGATCCTTTGGCCGTGGCGCAAGGCCGCTATAAGACCACCGAAATGTGGCAGGACGGCGAAGGGAAGGAATTTTCACCTTATCAGCATTACTGGGTAGGCGGCAACACAAAAATGTACGGCGGCGCGTTGTTGCGCCTGCGCGCGCAGGATTTTGAAGCAATCGAGCATTTCGACGGCATTTCGCCCGAATGGCCCTTGAAATACCCTGATTTTGCCCCTTGGTATGATGAAGCCGAGCGTCTGTACGTGGTACACGGCGAACGCGGCATTGATCCGACAGAGCCGCCTGCTGCCAATGCCTACCCATTTCCCGCATTGCCTTTTGAGCCGCGTATGCGTGAAGTTTCGGCCCAAATCAAACGTTTGGGATACAATCCGGCGCCGATCCCGCTCGCCATCCGGCTCCCGCAGGACGCAGGCGCGCGCCAAAGCGACCAACTGACCGTTGAATTGTACGACGGCTATCCCGATCCCACCGGCGCGAAGGCCGACAGCCATGTGGTAGGTATTCAGGGCGCATTGCAATACCCAAATGTAACCCTGCTTCGAAATCGTAAGGCATTGAAAATCAATACGGATGCGTCTGGTAGAAAAGCCGAAAGCGTAACGGTCGCCTTTGAAGGCCAGGAAGAAACCTACTACGCCGATACCATCGTTGTGTCCTGCGGGGCGGTCAATTCAGCTGCCTTGTTGCTGCGTTCTGCAAACGAAAAACACCCCGACGGATTAGCCAACAGCAGCGGCCAGGTAGGGCGCAACCTGATGATACACAACAACGGCATCGTGTTGGCTTATTCGGCCAAACCGAATCCGTCCGTGTTCCAAAAAGCGATCATCATTGCGGATTTTTATCATAATGCGTCTGACAGCCAATACCCGCTCGGTTCCATCCAAAACATGGGCAAAGCCGATCCGCTGCTCCTCCAGGATGCGGTGGGCGATGACTTGGGCAAAAATGGAAAGGACGCCGAACATTACGCCGGTCATATCATCGACTATTTTATTACCGCCGAAGATTTGCCCTTAGCAGAAAACCGGGTTTCCGTAAATGAGCAAGGCGAAATCAAGGTACACTACAAGCAAAACAATGTAGAAGCGTATCAGCGGCTCCGTGAAAAACTGATTGAAATTATGGATCAAGTGGCTGAAAATGAAGGCGTTGGAGGTACTACCAAATACTATGGCTTCAAACTCGGAAGCGGCGGTGTGAGCCACCAAAACGGCACCTGTCGCTTTGGAACAGATCCGGCCAATTCCGTACTCGATTTAAACTGTAAAGCCCACGATCTTGACAATTTGTATGTCGTCGATACCTCGTTTTTCCCATCCTCCGGCGCCGTGAATCCTTCTTTGACCGCCATGGCAAATGCGCTGCGGGTGGGCGAATACCTGTCTAAAATGTAATTAATTTCAAAAAAACGATGCAAACACCATTTTTTAAAACCGCGATGCTGCTGTTGCTCATCGCCGGGAGCCCGATTTGTGCCTTTTCACAAAAGGTCACGGCTGTTACAGGGGTCAGCATAACGGTCGGAAACCTTGATAGGGAGATTGATTTTTTTGTAAAAAACCTTGATTTCAAAAAAATCAAAACGGAAAAACTTACTGGAAAATCCGCAGCTGCCTTGTTCGGTCTGGGCGATAAAAAGATCGCAGTCGAAATCGTTACCCTGCAACTCGGACAAGAGCAGATCAGGCTGCTTCACTTTGAAGGCACAAGGCCCGCGCGCCCGGTTCCGTCCGATACAAGAAGCAATGACCTGTGGTTCCAACACCTTGCAATTGTGGTGAGCAATATGGATACAGCGTATCAAAAGTTGTTGAAAAACAAGGTACAACACGTGTCAACTTTTCCGGAAACCTTGCCCGATTATCTGCCGAATGCTGCCGGCATCAAAGCCTTTTACTTCCGCGACCCAGAGGGACATAACCTGGAACTGATTTGGTTCCCGCCAGGTAAAGGCGCTCCAAAATGGCAAGCCGCGCCAAATGCGCCGACTTTTTTAGGCATCGACCACACGGCTATTGCAATTTCGGATACCGACAATAGTTTGGTTTTTTACCGCGACCTGTTGGGGCTTGTCGTCGGCGGACATTCTGAAAACTATGGAACGGAGCAGGAACACCTCAATCAAATGTTCGGCGCCCGGCTCGACATCAACGGATTGCACGCTGAAATGGGTTTTGGCGTAGAATTCCTGCGCTATATCGCACCGCCAGGAGGTCGTACCATCCCGCCTGACAGCCAGCCTACCGACCTATGGCATTATCAAACAGAGTTTTTAGTCGATGACATGCCCGGTTTGCTTCAAAAACTGGGGAAACTGGGGATGTCAAAAATCTCAACTTCCGTAACAGAAGTCGACGATGCCCAAACATTGCTCGTTCGTGATCCCGACGGCCACGCCGTGTTGTTCAGAACCGCTCCAATGCACATCAGGCCATAATAGTCTGCACAAAATATGCGTCCGGAAACCCTTCAAAATCAATTAAATACATTAAATCCTAGAACTGTTACCTGCGTAACGTCTTGTTCATCCACCCGCCCCGAACTTTGTACCATCAAATTAAAAACAATTTCTAACACAAAAAGAATTCAACTAACATGAAATACCTCTTTTATCTCGCCCTCCTTGCGCCACTGTGCTTTGCTGCCTGCGATGCAGCGCCCAAAGGCAAAACCTATCTGGTAAACATCGATGACAAAGGCATTATCCTGGACGGTTATGACCCGGTCGCGTTTTTTACCGACCACAAACCGGTGAAAGGCGATGAGCGTTACAACTTCAGTTACCACGATGCAACGTATTGGTTTGCAACGGAAGACCACAAAAAAATGTTTGCCGACAACCCGGAAAAATACGCTCCGCAATACGGCGGCTATTGCGGATATGCAGTTTCCCAAGGCCATTTGGCGCCGATCCACGTAGAGTTTTTTGCGATTCTCGACGGACGATTGATCTTGCAAAACAACCAACGCGCTTTGGACGGCTGGAACAGCGATTCCCTTAGCCTGAAAAAAGCCGACAAATACTGGCCGGAACTGCTGTCAAGAAGCGGAAAACCGTTCTTACCTGCTGATGAAAAAAAGGGTCTTGTCAACCGAAATGCCAATGATTTAGTGGCAGAAGGCTACGACGTGGTTTCTTATGTACTTGATAATAAAGCAGTTAAGGGCGATGAGAAAAATGTTAAGCCGTACAGCGGAGGACTGTACCTCTTCACCAGCAACGAACACAAACAAATGTTCAGCGCCGATCCGGCAAAATTTGCGCCGCTCTATGGCGGTTATTGCTCTTATGCCGTAAGCCAGGGACTATTGCGCCCAATCGACCCAATGAGTTTTCAGATCGTAGACGGTCATTTGCTTTTACAAGGTTCGCCGGCCGCCCTTGCCGGTTTTAGCAAGGATATTCCCGGCAATAAAATCAAAGCCGATCAGAATTGGAATACACTGGTTGCCAAATATCCGCAAGGCAGAACAGATTATGATAAAGACCCAAATGCGCCTAAATAATTTCAATTTAAGACCAAATCAAATATGAAAACCTTCGTTTTCGTGCTAACAGCCCTGTGTTTTGCCCTTTCCGGACATGCCCAAGTAGCCTCCACGTATGAGCTTAACTTAGATGGCGCACAGCAAATCATGGATCAGGCGGTCAAATGGGCGGAAGCCAATAAAGTTCCCGCTGGCGCTATTGCAGTTACCGATGCGGGCGGAAACCTGTTGCTGTTGGTTCGAATGGATCATACCTTCCCAAAAGCCGCTGAAGTGGCGCATGGCAAGGCCCGTACTGCCGCATTGTTCCAATTTCCGTCTCAAAAACTCGAAGACGCTGTAAATGGCGGCCGTTATACCCTGTTGTCAACCAATGAAGTCGTGCTGAAAGGCGGCTTGCCCATTCAATACAAGGGTAAGGTAATCGGCGCAATCGGCGTAAGTGGCACAGCCTCTGCCGACCAGGATGTGCAAGTTGCGCAGGCCGGTTTGGAAGCGGCATTTTTAAAAATGTAAACCATGAAGTACATGTTTTGCGGAGTGCAAATCCATACGGAGGAGCATTCCGCAAAACCTCTTTATTGCCAAAAGTCAAATATATCTATGAAAAATCATCTCCTCGTTTGCAGCCTGTTGGCGTTTTTTGCGCCAATCATACTCAATGCTCAGGAATCGCGTGAATTAGCCGTAGGACAACCGGATGCCATTGCCGATTTACGCACTACAAGCGGTGCAAACGCATTAAAAGTACAATGGAAATTCCATGACGCCGAAATTGTTGAAACAGCGTTTAATAGCCCAGGCCCAAGCGCTGCCGATGCCTTGCCGCTGTATCCGACTGGCAAAAAAATAAAAACCCACACCCTTGAACCCAAAGCCGGCGCAAGCGACTTTGACGATAGCAAATGGGAAATATTAGATCCGACAACGCTCGAAAATCGGCGCGGCAGCGGCTTGCTATCGTTCGTTTGGTATCGATTTAACATCACTTTACCCGAAAAATTAGGCGATTTTTCACTAAACGGATCAAGCGCCATGCTTGAAATGGTAGCCGATGACTATTCTGAAATCTGGGTAAACGGCAAATTGTCAAAAACATTCGGGCAAACTGGCGGCGGTGTCGTAAGTGGCTGGAACGCGCGCAATCGGGTGCTACTTACCGATCAGGCAAAACCTGGCCAACAATTCCAGCTTGCCGTTTTGTGCGCCAATGGCCCATTCGCCGATTTGCCGGAAAACTACATCTGGCTGCGTTCGGCTACGGTAGATTTTTACAAAAGCTTGCCGCGCGGCTGCAAGGGCTGCGAAGATGTCGGACAATTGATTCAAATTGAAAAATCATTCGAATCGGTTGTGGCGCCCGATGCAAAAGTGGAAAAATTAGCAGACGGATTTCAATTTACAGAAGGCCCTGTTTGGCATCCCGACGGGTTTCTGCTCTTTAGCGACCCAAATACGAATGTAATTTACAAGTATGAACCCTTGACGCAAAACGTGTCCATTTACATGACCAAGAGCGGTTATACCGGTTTTGATGTTGGAAAATACCACCAACCCGGCTCAAACGGACTTGCGATTGATGCTGAAGGCCGACTGATCGTTTGCCAGCACGGGAACCGACGCGTGGTGCGCCACGAAAAAAAAGGCCCCATTACAATACTTTCCAATAACTGGCAGGGACAAAAGATCAACAGCCCAAACGATTTGGTTTTGAAATCTGACGGTACGGTTTACTTTACCGACCCGCCGTATGGACTGCCAAAAAACTATGATGATCCCGGCAAAGAAACCCGGCACCAAGGCGTGTACCGCATCAAAAATGGTCAAACCGAATTGCTTAGCACGGATCTCGGCGGCCCTAATGGTATTGCGTTCAGTCCGGATGAAAAATACCTGTATGTTTCCAATTGGGATATCCGCGATATTCACCATACCAAAACACTTTGGCGTTTTGAACTTACCCCCGACGGTAAATTGACAAACGGTAAAATCTTTTTTGATTTCAGTTTTACCGACGGCGATGAAGCGCTTGATGGTTTAAAAGTCGATCTTGCGGGTAATCTGTTTGTTTCTGCGCCCGGCGGGGTATGGATTTTGTCTCCTGTAGGGCAATACCTCGGCAAAATTGTTGCTCCCGAACGCCCTGCGAACATGGCTTGGGGAGATGCCGACGGTAAAACCCTATACCTGACAGCACATACCGGTTTGTATAAAATACGAACAATTTACGGTGGGAAAATTGCCAAAAAAGGGTAAATTTCAAATGAAGTGCCCTTAATCTTGACCACAAAACCGCGCACAACACTCTTAACCTATTCTAATAACTTTACTGATGTATCAACAACCCAACAATCGCCTGAAAAAACAAACCTGCATTGTTACAGGCGCGAATTCTGGTATTGGTCGCGCAATTGCGGTCGCCATGGCGCGTGACGGCGCAAATGTGGTCGTCAACTATGTGTTCGGCGATGAAGCGGCACAACAAGTCGTGGATGAAATCAACCATGCGGGCGGTGTCGCCATTGCCTATAAAGCCGATGTAAGCAAAGAAGATCAAGTAATTGCGATGTTCAAAGAGGCTGTCGCCACATTCGGCACGGTCGATATTCTGGTTAACAACGCCGGCTTACAACGCGACGCGCCATTTCACGAAATGAGCCTGAAAGACTGGCAATTCGTCATTGACGTAAACCTGACCGGGCAGTTCCTGTGCGCGCGCGAGGCCATTCGCGAATTTTTGCGCCGTGGTCCGCGCCGCGACGTGTCCGTTGCTTTGGGCAAAATTATTTGCATGTCTTCCGTACACGAAGTGATTCCCTGGGGCGGCCACGTCAACTACGCAGCTTCCAAAGGCGGCGTTATGTTGATGATGAAATCAATGGCCCAGGAATACGGCCCGATGAAAATCCGGATCAACTCGATCGGACCGGGAGCGATCAAAACGCCCATCAACAGATCGGCCTGGGAAACGCCGGAAGCCGAAACAAAGTTGCTTGAACTGATCCCGTATCAGCGTGTGGGCGAGACCAGCGATATCGGCGCCGCCGCAGTTTGGTTAGCCTCCGACGAATCAGACTACATCCACGGCACCACCCTTTTTGTAGACGGCGGCATGACGTTGTACCCGGGCTTCACGGAAAACGGGTAGGGAATATCGAACCGAAGAATATCGAATATCGAATATCGAACGGGGCGTTGCGCTTGGTATCTTCGGATATTTAGGGCAACGCCCTTGTTCGTTATTTGATATTCGTCATTTCTCTGTTAGATGCGTACGAAGGATTTAATTAAGCCGTGACACCTGACCTCAGAGAGGTCAAATATTGGTAGAAATCATTGATATATAACGGGTTTCGACCTCGGAGAGGTCCAACATTGGTAAAACATCCACAATGAATAAAACCAATGTTAGACCTCTCCGAGGTTCGAATAAATGTCCGATTATCAATTGCTACCAATGTATAACCTCTCCGAGGTTATACAATTTTCCATTCATTTCAAAATCCTTCGTACCAACCTGACTGAGGGAATATCAAATAACAAAAAAAGGCGTTGCGCTAAATATCCGAAGATACCAAGCCCAACGCCCCCGTTCGAAATTCGATATTCGATATTCGATATTCCCTACTTCATCTTCCGAAATTCCCGCTCGAAAATATCCTCTAACTGGTTGGGATGCAGGTTTTTAGCCACGATAATACGATCCTTGTTCAGCACGTATAATTCCGGCGTAATATCCACATAGTATTTGGCGTAAATAGCCCGGTTGGTTGGGTCGAATACGTTGGTGAAGGAGAAATTGTTCTTTTTCACAAACGCCTTCCAGTCTGCGTCGTTAGTATTTACGCCGATGCCGTAAAAATCGACGCCTTTATCTTTCCATTTTTGGTATAGCGCTTCTACTTCGGGCGATTCTTTCTGGCAATGTTCGCAGTCGGGGCTGTACATAAACACGACGATGAGCGGGGCCGTCATTTCATAAATGCTCTTTTCGACGCCGTATTGGTTCTGCGCGCGCACATCGGGGCCTTTTTTGCCCATCAGGCTGGCCTCCATTTCCCACACGTGCTTTTGTATTTTTTCAATATTTTCCTTGGTGTCCCAAAACGCCAGTTCGGGCGTCATAAAAGTTTGGATGGTGTGTACAAACACCGCTTCACCGTCCATCACCGTGGTTTTGCCGTTTTCGTAGGTCAGGGCGATCCAGTTTGCAAAGAATTTAAAATACTCTTTGTAGGGAATCACCTTGCGGATTAGCGGGTCGGTTACGGCAATCAGCGAATCAGGGCGCTGGGGCGTAAGGTCTTTGACGTAGCGACGTAACTTATTGTAAATGACCGGTGTGTACAGCAGGCGGGTATCGTTAAAGTCCACGCCGTCCCAGAAATGGCCGCGGTAATGGCCTAACTGACGCAGGGTATCAATATCGCCGTTGGCTTTTCTGAAATCCGGGAAATCCGGGTTTTGGCCGGCCTTTTTGAAAATGGTAAAAAAGGACTTCGGATATTCCTTGTAAATGGCGTCTAAATGTGCTTTGCGTTCGTCGAGCAGCGCCGTTTGGCGGGCTTTGGCCTGTATATATTCGGGCGAAGTAGCCTGCGATTTGCGCATGATATCGCCCAACTTGTTGAGTTCAGGCTCTTGCTGGGACTGAAATTTCATGTTTTTAAAAAACAATTCTGCGTTCAGCGAGCCTTCCACCACAGCCGTGTTAAAAATATCATTGGCATTGGCTTTCAACGTAAAACGTTGATCCTGATCGACTAAGAACGGGAAATTCTTGGAAGCGGGCAACAAAAACGTGTAGTAACCGGAAGGCAGCGGCTTCTTGCGGCGCAACACAAAATGCCCGCCGGCATCGGCCATAGAAGAGTCGGCAATATAGTTTTGGTCGCCAAATGAACCAACTAAGCGCACTTTCCCCGCAGGCAAACCTTCGAGGGTGACGTCAATCAGGGTGCTATCGATTCCTTGCGCGCGTGCGCCGAGGGCGCAGGCGAAAACAAAGCAGCAGAACAGGAGTATTTTTTGCATCGTGATAATTCAGTTTGGGAAAAAAGACGTGCAAAATTACATGCTGTCACAGCATTCGGCCACACATTAGCGTATTGTTTGCAAATTATACTT
>JBAXTB010000175.1:0-11618 GCA_037130425.1 Bacteroidota bacterium | reverse complement strand
ATTTCATCTTGCGGCGGCCCTACTTTTGATGTTTCCGTTAAGGCGACAGGCAAACGTGGCGATGGCAGTGAAATCAAGGAAGGCACGGTGCAGTTGAAATTCGGCAAAAGAGACCCGTTGCCGGAGCAAGCGCTTGATGAAAAGGGCCGGGCCACGTTTCATATTCCGGAAAGTTTGCGCGGTGACAGCGTGTTGGTCATTTATCATTCGGTTGGAAACAAGTATTTCCGCATTTTGGAACAACGGCCATACTTAGTAGACGAAGAAAATTTATTCCAAATTATAGTTGATTTTCCTACTGAATTTACTTCGTTTCAATGGTCGCTGCGCGATAAGGCGGGCAATGGCATTGAAGGCGCTTTGATTACGATTAACAACCGATACAAGATGGAGACCGGCTCAAACGGCTACTTTGCAGCCGATCTTCCACAGTTTCCGGGTACCAAGGCGCATTTTAAAATAGAAAAAGACGGCAAGACAATACTTGACCGGGACATAACAGTAGTACCTGAATATCAACGACTTATCATTGAGTAAACGATTCCGGCCGATTCTATGATTTGAATTATCGGCAGGTATGATTTTTTTTGTGCAGTACATATATATCAATCTATATCTTTGCCCATCTTCATTTTATTTATTTCACCCGTTTACCTGACCAATGGATCATAAAATAGAACTTCTCCGCTCAAAAATTGCCGAAGCCAAAGCAGGCGGCGGCGAAAAAAGGATCGAAGCGCAACATAAAAAAGGGAAACTTACTGCCCGCGAGCGCATTCACTTTTTGCTTGACCCCAGTTCATTTGAAGAAATTGGCGCCTTGGTTACGCATCGGGCGGTGGATTTTGGTATGGCGGATCAGCAATTCCTTGGCGACGGCGTAGTGACGGGTTATGGTACCATCAGCGGTCGTTTGGTGTATGTTTTTGCGCAAGATTTTACCGTTTTTGGCGGTTCTTTGTCGGAAACACATGCTGAGAAAATTTGCAAAATCATGGATTTGGCGATGCGAAATGGAGCCCCGGTAATTGGGTTGAACGACTCCGGTGGCGCGCGTATTCAGGAAGGCGTGAACTCTTTGGGCGGATATGCCGATATTTTTTACCGCAACGTGCAGGCCAGCGGCGTGATTCCGCAGATTTCGGCAATCATGGGCCCATGCGCGGGCGGCGCGGTGTATAGCCCTGCCATGACCGATTTTATCCTGATGGTGGAAGGCAGTTCGTATATGTTTGTAACCGGCCCGAATGTGGTGAAAACGGTGACAAATGAAACCGTTACCAGTGAAGAATTGGGCGGCGCGAGCACGCACGCGACCAAATCGGGTGTGACGCACTTAGTGGCGGCCAACGACGTGGACTGTATTGATAAAATTAAAAAACTGCTGCAGTTTATGCCGCAGAATTGCGAGGATATGGCGCCGCGCCTGCCCTACACCCTGGGCGAAGAATATCGCGATGTGCTGGACAGCATCATTCCTGAAAATCCGAACCACCCCTACGACATGAAGGAAGTGATTGCGGGCATTGTGGACACGGATTCGTTTTTCGAAATTCAGGAAAGTTATGCGGAAAATATGGTGGTTGGGTTTGCGCATTTGGCGGGCCGGAGCATCGGCATTGTTGCCAACCAACCGATGAACTTAGCGGGTGTCCTGGACGTGAATTCTTCTAAAAAAGCGGCGCGTTTTGTGCGTTTTTGCGACTGTTTTAACATTCCGCTGCTTGTTTTAGTGGATGTTCCGGGTTTCTTGCCCGGCACGGATCAGGAATGGAATGCGATCATTACCAACGGCTCCAAACTGTTGTACGCGTTCTCTGAAGCCACGGTGCCGAGCATTACGGTGATTACCCGCAAGGCTTATGGCGGCGCATACGATGTGATGAATTCAAAACATATCGGTGCGGATATGAACTATGCCTGGCCGGGCGCGGAGATTGCAGTGATGGGCGCCAAGGGGGCTTCTGAAATTATTTTCAAACACGAAATTGATGCAGCGGAAGATCCGGCGGCTAAACTGGCTGAAAAGGAGCGCGAATACGGCGATATGTTTGCCAATCCGTACCGTGCGGCCGCTCGTGGGTATATTGATGAGGTGATTGTTCCAAGGGAAACACGCCGGAAACTGATAAAATCGTTTGCAATGCTGGAGAACAAGGCGGTTGCGCGGGCGAAGCGGAAGCACGGGAATGTGCCGTTGTAGAAAGGGCGCTTAGCATAGAATATAAAAGAGGCTGTATCAAATGTCGTTTTTTACCAGACAAATGATACAGCCTCTTAGCATTAAATTAGTTATTCACAAGGAGATTCTACTACCGCACAACAAGTTGAGTTGATTCTTTGGATCGCCAAGGTTTTGGTTTCGTTAGCGGCAAATGTGATCGGAGTCCGCGCCGAACAAATAGTACCCGGGATGTTGAAACTAACCGTTTTCGCCGTTGAATTCTGGTTTTTCATCGCAAACGTAGCGCTCAACATGGTAAGTGTAGTCGAATTCGTTTCAATTACATATTTACCGTAATTCGTTCCGCTACAAGTGGCGCAATTTTCACCAAAAGGATATGGAGCATTATTTCCGCAAAGCGCGAAATTGGCCGCGCCTCCAATGGCGACCGTTAAACTACAAGGTGCACCGCCGCGTTCTTCAACGGTCGTAGTAACCGGTGCGTTTTTTACTTCGCCAACGGGTAGATTTGTTTCCTTGGTACAGGCCACCCATAAAGCAACCGTACAAACAAATGCAGAAGCAACAAAAAGTACTTTTTTCATAATGTTGAATTTTAAGAAGTGATAAATTAGAATTGTTTGATATTTTAAAACGTCGTTTTAGTTACAGTATAGTTTCACCCTGCAGCAACCACTCTCCGGATCTTTGTAGATCTGAAAACTGTATATCACACCCGTTGCGAGATTAAAAGTATCCGGGCAAGCATTTCCAACCACTTGAAAAGTGACGCGGCGAGGATGCATGTCAGCGCCAATTGGGTTCCAAATTGAAAAGGTGTTTTTAGGGAAATTAATCGTGGCTGGGCTACTATTAAGTAAAAGCTGGTCATACGCACCAGTTACATCCTGGCAAACGGAACAATGCTGACCGTTTGGCGTAGCAGGGGTAACACCGCATAAAAACATACCATTTGCACCTGTAATTTGCAGCAAGTATGGACAATCCGTTCTGGACGTTACCGCTTCTGTACTTTCCGTACCTGATATTGATTCATTTTTGCCGAATTCTTTTTGGCAAGCCCAGAATGTGAGCACTGTGAACAGGATTGAAATTCCTGCGATTGCAATTTTTTTCATGTTTTAAATAATTTTGAGTGATAAATAAATGTGGTGTGCTGAGATCCATGAGGCTGTATCATAAGTCGTTGTTTAAGGAACTTGAGGATCGTTCGCAAAATATTATTTGGACGACCGAGCGTATTGTCGGGGTGACTGGGAGTCAACCCGACAATTAGGCGCGATCTCAACTTTTTATTTGGCGAAAAAACTCACGTTACCTTATGATACAGCCTTCAGGAACGTATTTTAAAAACTTTGGATCATTTTGAAATTACGACGCTTTTCGTGCATTGCAAATGCCCCTTGCTATCTCGAATGGTAAGCAAGTACATGCCTTCCGAGAGCCGACTTACATCGATTGTCTTTTCTCCCGTACCGTCCAATTGCGTCTGTACGACGCGGCGTTGTAACACGTCAAACAGTTCAATCTGGTAGGTATTTTGGTCGGTATTGTCCGGTTTTACCGTAAGCAATCGGGCTGTGGGATTCGGGAACACTGCGAATCCGGTCGTTTTTTCGGAATTCAACGCCGCCAGAGCTTCTTCAATCGTTTTGAAGCCTATACCCGATTTTGTTTCCTGATATTGGTTAAATACGGTTTCCGATACCACAATCTGTTCAATGCCGACGCCCTCTGCGGTGCGATTACCTCCACCGCAACAACCGCACACAATAAGCACGGGGCTACAAGGGATACTTGCGCAATAGGTAAAGGGCCTTGACCAATCGGGCGGCGTGGGGCAATTGCTGTCTTTGGCTCTCACCCTGACCGTGAAACAGGTTTTATCCAAAGGGATATTCCAGTACGGCGTGGTGGAATAATAGGTGGTAACGGAAGGAACCATACCCGTGCAACATCCTTCGATATCGTGCACACTCACTTCAATGTCATAACCTACAGCGCCGGATATTGGCGTCCACACAATTTGCGTTTGGCCGGGTGTATAGGTTACGGTCCCGTCGTCGTTGCAGTGTTTCAGGATCGGTTTTTGGCAATTCACTTCCGGCGGCCGCGATACGCAGTTGCAGATCGGTTCATATTTGCCCTCCCAAAAACAGCCTGGTTTTAGCGGCGACGTAATGCGGACGGTATTGATAGACGAAAGCTGGTCCGTTACGTAAGGCGTCGTCATCGCATTTTTCCAAAGGATGTTATACGGAGGCGTCGTTACGGGCGCACCATTGAGGAAAATACCCAATGTGCCGTTTCCATTGGTATTATTGCACACTGGCAAACTACCCGGCGGGAAAGGCAAATTCAAGGCGTCGCCAAAACCTGCCATGGTGAAACTTGGAAAATCTTTGCACCAACCTATGCACTCAAGTGCCACACAAGTGATGGGCAACTCAAGGCGGCAAATGCTGTCTTCTCGGCCAGGCGTGGGCAGCGAACCCGCCGGAAAATAATGGTGTTCATAATAGAGACTGTAACAGCTATTGTTGGGTATCACCAGCGGATTAATATTCTGTTTTAGTATTCCAGGGGTATTAGGCCCTGAATAAGCCCTCCAGAAAAGCCTGTGGATATATTGATCCGGCGTTACAGGCAGATTGGTATTCACATCAATTGCCGTCACAATGACATTACCGTTGGCGTCGCAGGTTTCTTCAATTTTAATCCCGCACTGGCAACTTGCTCTGCCGCTTTTTTCATAAGCGCAAATTAAGGCGCCTTGATAATATCGGCTCACGAACACCTTATATTGAATAGGCCCGGAGCCATTATAAGTATATGGATTGATGGATCCGGTGGGCGGATTATTATCAATGGTCCAGTTGACCTGGTAACTCGGATCGAGCAGATTTCCCAGTTCATCACAGGCGGTTAAAATGATTTTTCCGTCTTTACACAATGATTTTACGGTAATGCTTTGCACGCAGGTGGGCGCCGGCGGGCCGATGCAGCAGTTAATATGTACTTTGGTCGTATCTGATAACCGACAGTTTGTGTTTTCACTATTAAAAGACCATTCAAAAAACAAGTCGTAATTGCAACAACTATAATTATTTATCAGAATACGGGTATTGGGGTCATGCGGATTTTCAATGATTACTGTATCACGGCAGTTGGGTGGGAAAGGCGCAACTTGCTTCCAGGTTCCGGCAATATTGCAATCAAACGGCCGATTACCGTTTAAGCGAATCGAATCTTTTGGGCATTTGATTTGGTCTGTACCGGCGCTGACATTTTTCGGGGCACTGATATAAACATTCAGGATGATTGATTTGGAGCATTTTAGGGCAGGCGTAACGGAGTAATCCGTGAATGAAATATTAACTCTAAAAGAGTATTTACAGCCGCCGTTTAATTGAATCAGTTGGCCCGGCGCAATTTGGTTTCCAACCAAATGTGAGGTAGCGGGCTGCTCAAGCACTTCAACTGTTGTTGAGGTATAATAACCGCCATTGTTTTGTATCGTATAATAGTCTTGAAGCCGTATGGTTTCTACCCCTGAACTGCAAAGGAAATAAATATCAGATTTTTTCACTTTGGGATTAGGCTCTCCTACAATGGAAAAGTTAGTTCCTAAGGTGCGACAAGATCTCACACAAGCGCCGATGGCCGTCAAGCTGTCGATAAAGTGCTGATTCAGCTGGCCGTTTGTTTGGGATGGAAGATGCAAAATTTGATACGGCAAAGGGCCGCCGCAATCCGGATCGATAAAATACCGTAGGCCTGTTACACGAACTTGTACGGCGCTGGTACTTAAATCTACATCCTGATGAAAAATAATCTCAGAGCATGCGCTGCCCGGATTGCGTATTTCAAGGCCGGGCGTATCATAAATATTGGACCATTCATAAATCACATCATTCAATTGATCTGCACAAAATTTATAAATGGCACCCTGCGGTATTTTAGTGTCACACAAATAAATAGTTTGGCCAGGGCCGATTGAAAATTCGCCAATTTGAAAAACCGTACATGTGATGGTAAAGACCGACGGAGCACAAGGCTCAATATTGGTTACAGTATATTGAAATGTATAGTCCCCGATTACATCAACTACGGCCCGGGCATCCCCGGTAACCTCGTTCGGAAATAGGATTTGCGGATGTGCACCTGCGGGAGAAGCAACGACCGTCCAGACACCTTTTCCATCGCATCCGGGGCGATCCCCATATAAAAACAAGGTATTCGTACAAGAAGGGCATGAGGCAATGTAACCATGAATTTTACCGTCTGCGCTATATTGAGGTCGAATAAATTTTATCTTTTTAATAGCCGTGCGCACACAACCACCATTTGTAATCGTACTTGTTATGGTGTACTCACAAGCTCCCTGTGTGGAACCGCCAGTGTCATTGCGATACAGGTGGATGAGGTTGCCGTTCTCTGTTTTTGTAATCAAACCATCGTCCGGGAGTATTGTAACAGAGCGCGTTTCGCCTGGGGCGAGGGGATTTACCCTTAAATCGCCGTCCGTACACCAAACCGTTAATTCTCCTTGCGTAAGTCCGCCGATTGCCTCAATTAAGGGCTGCGTAACAGGAGGGGTTACGGTGACAGTTACTTCGTCGCAGGGCCGGTCTGATCTGCCGTCGGAGTTGATATCACGACAATCGACACAAAACCGGAAGACATAATTGCCTACGGGCAGGCAGCCGGAACCAAGGTAATTTACCACAGTTTCCAAACTGTTGGGTTTCGAAAAACTGATCAAATTGGCAGCGACTAAACCAGATACATACTCCCACTTACAATTAAGCGGTACCCTGTAATCGGCAGAGGGCGGCGCCGAAAGTTTGAATAAATCGCATTGACATACTTTTTGATCGGGACCGGCATTTGCCGAACATTCTGTTCCTCCACCATTTTGGCACCAAATGGTCGCCGTAAAACAGGAAAACAAGAGTAATAAAAACAATCGTTTCATAATTAATTAGTTTATGTATTAAAAATTTAAGTTTTATTATTTGCTACCTAAGGGATGGTATTTGCTTTGCGAATGCTAATATCAGGGCTATTCGAACTTCCACACACCCCGGAATGGATAACCACTGCTATTTTTCGCATAACTTCAACAGTTGCACATATAACTGTTTTTGCACATGGCTGCCGAATGCCTTCTTCAAAGGCAATTCGTAAAACCAGTGTCCGCATTATTCGAGGCGAAAACAGTCCGTTGTGGTTTTAAGGACAAGTTTTACCACGGTTACAAGAAAATCGCCCACACTTATCGTGTTTAGGGACTTTCTATGCTTGTACGCATGTCGGCGATATGCGCAGGCGCATTACTTTTAGGGCAATTTAGGAACGCTGTTGAAGTTTTGCCATGAATAAATACTGCTTAATCACCTTATTGTGCCTGCTCCGAATCCCTTGCACATACGCGCAATCGCCTGCGTATGCGCACTACGGCGTACAACAAGGTCTGCCTGGCAATAAAGTGTATTGCGTCACGCAGGACCATCGCGGGTTTATGTGGTTCGGTACCGATAAGGGTTTAGCCCGTTTTGACGGTACGCGCTTTGAAGTATTCGGCGTGAAAGACGGTTTGCCTGATCCGGAAGTATTGAATATGTTTGAAGATAGCAGGGGCCGTCTTTGGTTATCAAGTTTTCAGAAAAAACCTTTTTACCGTGAAAACGGTCGTTTTGTTACGGCCAAAGATGACAGCATCCTCGCGCGCATTGATCTTTCAGCAGCCTTATGCGATTTTTTTGAAGACCGGGATCATAACGTGTGGATTACCGGTAAAACAAGTGTTGCTTATGTGTTTGACGGCAAAACGCTCCATGAAAAAACCTATCCCGGCCCCGAAACCCTGGCTAAAATCGTTGACATTGGCGGTTCAATTTATGCCTTAGGGCTTGGTTCGATCATGCAAGACAATCGGGTGATTGGCAGGGTTCAATACGACCATGAACTGTACATAGCCGCCTGTGTATCAGGGAACCGTGTTTTATATTCCACCAGCAACCATTTGTTTTTGCTTGACCGGATAAACGGGGCTTATCAGACCATCAATACAATGGCAGTTTCCGGCGGCCGGGTTTTTTCAGACGGTTCCGGCAGATTTTGGTCCTGCCCTATTTCAACGGGCGCTTATTGTTTTGATAATGAACAGCATGACTTATCCAATCCGGTGGTTTACCTGCCGGGTAAAATGGTCAACGCGATTTATGAAGACCGCCACGGGACACTTTGGTTTTGCACCGGATCTGACGGCGTGTACGTGCTCGCGCGCGGAAAAGCGGCTACTTATTCTCGTGATAACGGCCTGACAACCAACAATATAACGGCCCTTTCGCGCACTAATTCGGGGCAGGTGCTTGCCGGCGATGATATGGGCAACGAATATATGATTCAACATGCCATGATTCGGCAAACGGCCCTGAATAATTCCAGCACGTTCAATCGGGTGCGTCAAATCATTCCCGAATCCGAGTCTTCCTGCTGGATTGCCACTGATCAGGGCCTTTTTTATAAATCCGATCAAAAGGTTGAGAAAGCGGAGTTGGTCAGAGGATTGAAATCTATTCTGGCGCAATCGGATACTTTATGGTTTGGCACGCACGCACTGCTGGGCTATTTCCCAGGTAAACAAAAACAGCCTGTTATCGTGCTAAAACGTCGAATAACGGCCACCTGCAAGGATGATTCGGGCAATATCTGGGCCGGAAGTATTGATGGTTTATTGAGTCAAACCGATCATTTTCAATACAATTGGGGCGAGCGTTTCCCGGCCCTTAAAAACCGCATTATTTCCCTTGCAAATGCCGGTGGCGGCAACATTTGGGTTGTTACACCCGAACAGGGCTTGATGCGCGCGGAGGTATCAAAAGGTGAAATCAGGCGCCTGGAGTTTGTGAATCAATACCTTAAACAACCAATTGAAAACATACAATCACTCTTCCAAAATGCGCAAGCGGGTGCGCCTTTATGGCTTGCCACGAATAGCGGCGTGTACCGTGTCCAGCCCGATCAATGGTCGCTTACGCATTATGACGCCCAAAACGGTCTTGCCGATAACGATATAAATTGCCTGATGGTTGCCGACGACACCCTTTGGGCTGGAACTGTTGCAGGGCTTAGCGTGCTTCCTTTGCGCAACGTTGAAAGGGTTGATTCTTTTAATACGTTTATTAGTTCAGTGCGGTATCAAACTGACAATAAAAGTGTGTATCTCAATTTATTGGATTCCCTGCCCCGGTCGCATCGGATTGTGCTGCCCCAGGGCGCCGCGATGATTACGCTGCTGCTTGCCGGGTTAGACTACCGAAGCCCGGAACATTTATCCTACACCTGTATTAGCCGAAATGTTTTGCCGCCGATTCAATGGTGGACGCGACAAAATATTTACCACTTGGTTTCCGGATGGTTGCAACCGAAAATTGATACAACCATCGTATCGGTACCGGAGTTGAATTTCGGGCTGACGATGCCGTCCGGCGCGTATGATCTTACGGTAAGCGCCAATCATTCCAATACGCAATCTGTTATAAAAACGGATCATTGGCTGCTGATTATACGCCCCGATTGGTACAATACTATTTGGGTTGATTTGCTGCTGTGGAGCCTGGCATTTTACGCTGTTCGACGGATATTGCAGGTGCGTTCATCCTACAAAAAACTAAACAGCGCCGTATCAGAATTGCAATTGCGGGCCTTACAATCGCAAATAAATCCCCACTTTGTAGGCAATAGCATCAACGCGATCCATCAGTTTTTTTATCCGCCCGACCGGGTTGGGGCGAGTAAATATATTGAACTGTTTACCCGCTTGTTACGACGCACCATTGTTTTATCTGAACAGCATTTCAATTATTTTGAAGATGAAATTGCTTACGACCGCGACTACTTGGAGATGGTGCGCATGCGTTTTAAGGAACGTTTTCAGTTTGATATTTCGGGGTTTGAAAACATCCCGTTTAACTTGCCTTTCCCGTCCATGTTGTTGCAGCCGCTGCTTGAAAACGCGACCATACACGGGCTGGCGCCGGAAGGTGTTTCCTACTTTCAACTTCAGTTTGATTTTGACGGCCAACAACTGAATTGTACGCTGACGGATAACGGTATGGGGATAAAAGCCGTTCAGGCGCGCAGGGCGACAAAGTTGAAAGAGCAAAAATCGAAAGGACTGGAATTGTTGGAGCAAAAAGTAAAGGCTTTTAATCAGTTATATCACCTTGATTTACAACTGCAAATAGATGATCGGTCGGAGGATTCCATCCCTGCGCAAGGCACCAGGGTGCGTATTTCATATTTTCCCTATAAAATCAAAAAGTGACCATTCGGGCTATGTCAAAGAATATTCGAACCCTTTTAATTGATGATGAAGCAGGCGCATTGATGGGCCTTCGGGGTATGTTGCTTGAATTTTGTCCTCAAATCGACATTGTAGGAGAAGCCATGACCGTGTCGGAAGCGCTTCAAATCATGGCTCAGTTGAAGCCTGATTTGATTTTTTTGGACATTGAAATGTCGCCCTATAATGGGTTTGATTTTATAAAAATGACGCCGCAGTATGAATTCGGGGTAATTTTCAGCACGGCGTATCCGCAGTTTGCCATTGAGGCCATCAATATGGTGCAGCCTTGGGCCTATCTTGTAAAGCCATACAGTATTGATACGTTGTTACAGGCCATCAATATCGCCATTCGAAAAGTTCAGACCAAACCGGAGGCACCCAAAGAACCAACGACCAATGATTTCAGCAGTATCATCCTGCAAGATCAACGGAAGGGCAATATTATCCTGCGCACCAAGGAAATCCTGTATTGTAAATCGGATGGCGCCACCATTGATATTTATACGTTGCGCAACGGCAAAACGGAACGGTTTATCCTGTATCGAACGATGAAGGAATTAGAGTCTCAATTGCCGGAGGGATTTTTTTGCAGGGTACACCACAGTTTTATTGTCAATTTATCCTTTGTAGAGCGGTATGAATGTACCCGCCAATCGCGTACGATATATTTGAACAACCAAACGGAAATTCCGATATCTATTCAAAAGGCGGATTATTTTATACAAAAAATGAGTGATTTTTTGAGATGATGTAGTTGAGGCGTTATTGGGCGCCGGTAATGACGCCCCCTTGTTTTTTTGTACGGGGCACTTTACCGCAGGGCGTTGCCCGGCGCTGGTGATGCCGCCCCCTTGGGGCAATGTCGTTGAGTTAAGGATTTAAGATTACATGATTTAAGATTACATGATTTAAGATGTAGTCGCGTATTTCTGGTTATTGTGGTTGCTTTATTCGTAATTGTAACGGAAATGGGCACTTACATCAAAGGGATTGGCCTTTCGAAATGCCAAGCGTTACCGCATCATCTAAAATCTTAAATCATGTAATCTTAAATCTTAAATCCTTAAGTCAATGACA
>JBAXTB010000174.1:0-11680 GCA_037130425.1 Bacteroidota bacterium | reverse complement strand
GTCTGAGCGTGAACATCATGCCAACACAAATGATCCAGTTGTGGGCGTCTGACTTCCTGAAATATACAGAAGACAACTGCACGCCTTCTAACCAGTTAAAAATTGCCATCCGCAAATCAGGTACTGGCACAGGCTTCCCGGTTGACGGCAACGGCAATCCGATCACTAATGTGATCTTCAATTGCACCGAACTGGGTACGCAAAGCGTGGAACTGTGGTCGATCGACAAAGCCGGCAACGCCGATTTCTGCGAAACGTATGTAATTGTACAGGACAACAACGGCAACTGCCCAAGCCAACCTGGCATGGCAAAAGTGGCCGGTGTTCTTCAAACGGAAGCCGTTAACGGCCTCGAAGCCGGTAGCGTGTTGATTTCCGGTTCCGCACCGAATATCCCGACGTTCACCTACACGACAATGTCTAACAACCAGGGTCAGTATAACTTCAACGCCATTCCGTTGGCATCTAATTCAACGGTAACGCCGCAGAAAGACGACAACCCGATGAACGGTGTATCTACATACGACTTGGTGCTGATTTCCAAGCACATCCTGGGTATTGAGCCGCTGAACAGCCCATACAAAATGATCGCTGCCGACGCCAATAAATCAGGCTCTATCACAACCTTCGACATTGTTGAAATCCGCAAATTGATCCTGGGTATTTACAACGAACTGCCTGCAAACACCAGCTGGCGTTTTGTGGACAAATCATTTGCCTTCCAAAACCCAGCCAATCCGTTTGAAACGCAGTTCCCGGAAAGCAAGTCAATTACCGCTGTAAATGCCAGCATGTTCGATCAGGACTTTGTATCTATCAAGGTTGGCGACGTAAACGGTACGGCTGTTGCTAACCAGGCAATGAATACGGATGACCGCTCTGCGGGTACGACATTCTTCGATGTTGCAAACCGTTCGGTAAAAGCAGGCGAAGAAGTAGTGGTTGACTTCAAATCTGCTGAAAAAATGGCGGGCTATCAGTTCACCATGAACTTGTCCGGTCTGGAAGTAGTCGAAGTGTTGCCTGGCGAAAACATGAACGCAAACAACTTCGCTGTATTCGGTGACGCTGTGACGGCTTCTTTCGAAAACGCACAGTCTTTTGCTGTGAAATTCCGTGCAACGAAAGCGGGCGTACTTAGCAACATGATTGCTGCAAGCAGCCGCATCACGAAAGCAGAGGCTTACACGGAAAAAGGTGCGCGCAACGACGTAGCGTTCCGCTTCAACAGCGCCAACGGTTCCGTAGTGGCTGGTGAAGGTTTCGAATTGTTCCAAAACACGCCGAACCCGGTACAAGGCTTAACGAACATCGCGTTCAACCTGCCTGAAGCATCTGAAGCAACCCTGACCATCAGCAATGCGGAAGGCCGCATTGTGAAAGTGGTGAAAGGCGCTTATGCAAAAGGTCTGAACAACGTAACGCTAAACCGCGCTGAACTGTCTAACGGCCTGCTCTTCTATCAACTTGATACGCCGACCAACTCGGCTACGAAGAAAATGATCGTTGTAGAATAAGATTTTCCCGAAAGGGTACTGTTATAGAAAGTGGGTGTCGCAAGCAAGCGGCATCCACTTTTTGATTTGTATTTGTTATTATCTTTGTTTGTCAGATATTGTCAAAAAAGCAAAGCCTTTTTGAAAAAAATCGCATTTTTGGCCCGCTTTTTGAAAATATACTATTGTTCGATGAAGCAGGCTGTCTGTTCCTCTTAAAAAACCGGTGCAGCCTTATAGCCAGCGCAGAATGGTTTTGAAAATGCAAGTCTGGTAATCCATTGAAAATCAATTTAATCCATCCTGAAAATCTTCAAATCCATTTTAATCTTGGTATAATTTTAATCCTTCGTTGTAAAACGGTTTCCGTATGTCCTGTTATCCAACGGGACAATCTTGAAAAGACATTCGTTATAATCCAAATCCAATTGTTTGTTCCCATGAATGCATGTTTACGCATCACATTCGTAAGCCTTTGGCTTATCTGTGCTTCTCATATTTTAGCACAGCCACCCGTCGGAGTTTATATTCCGATCTTCAACAACGCGGTACCCGGCTCTTTTATCTCATTGCCGGTGCGGGTGATTCATTTTGACAGTATAGCCTCCGTTCAATTTGTAATTCGATGGGACACAACCATCCTTAGGTATAAAAGCGTAAACTCGCTCAACCTGCCGGGTATGAACGGGCAATCGTTCAATACGATCCATGCATTAGACAGTGGCTTGTTGCGTTTTGCCTGGGAAGCCCCTAACTCATTCCCCGGCACAACAGTTCTTGACAGCACCATAATATTTCGCATCAAATTCGATGTGCAAGGGCCTTTGTTAAGCGGTTCATCCGTGTATTTTACCGAATCTTTTCCGACCTTTTTTGAAATTACCAAGGTACATGCCGATAGCTCGCTGGAAGCGATCAACATCAATCAGGCTTCCATACACCAGGGTTTTGTAGCGGTTGGTTATACGGTGTCATCAACGGAACCGCCGTCGGAGCATGTACTGCCCGCTGATATTTTCCCGAATCCATTTTCAAATGATGCCCAATTGCGCTTTGAACTCGAACATTCGGGCGAGGTGCAAATTACCATACATGACATGAGCGGACGCTTGTGTTACGAAAACAACCTCGGCGTTCAGGCGGCCGGAAAACACAGCCTGAGTCTTACCCCCCACTTGTTTAAAGAAAGTAACCTTTACCTTTTGACCATTCGCAGTGGCGAACAGCAGAATGTATTGCGTATTGTTAAACAATAAAAACCGTAATCATTATCATGAATCCGCTTAAGAATTTCCTCGCGGCAAGTTTGATCTTACTTGCCGGCTTTGCCTACGGGCAGACATTAACGACCCAATTTTTGCCGGCTATGTCCGAACTTCATATTGGGCAGACTGTTGCGCTGCAATTGCAAGTTTCCAACTTTACCCATCTTGAAAGCCTTCAATTCCCAATTACCTACAACCATTCGGTGCTGACATTTGACAGTATCGACAATCCGATTCTACCCGGCTATGCCGATACGACGGTGGTAAGTCATCCGGTAGCGGGGAAAGTCACGATAACCTGGTTTTGCAATGTCGTGAACTTTCCGCAAGGCGTAAGTCTGATCGATCATGCGGCACTTATGACCATTAAATTTACGGTGGTCGGAGCAGGTTCTGCAAACGTAAATATTGACCCGGCCGTCTTCCCCGGTGTAGAAATTTTGGATTCCAACGATCAGCCCGTATCGCTTAATTACCAATCCGGTGGAGCGAACATCACGGGGATTGGGAACCCAGTCATTTGTAGCGGCAGCAGCAACCCACCCGCAGCGCCCGTGTATTCGGGTTTTAAAGTGATGACCAATTCAATTTATATCCCGCAGGGTGAAATCGGTTGTATGCCGGTGACGGTGAATGGATTTAATAACGTGTTGACGCTATTATTTGCGTTGCACTGGGATCCGGCTTCATTTGAGTTTGATTGCCTTAGGGGGTTTAACCTGCCGATGATCTCAAACAATATTAACAAAACAACGCCCAATACAATATTAGTAGGCTGGGACGACCCTTCTGCTGCTGGCGTAACGCGTTCAGACGGCTCCAAAATTTTTGAGGTTTGTTTCCGTGCCGTTGCCCCTCCGAGTTCGAGCTCAATTATTACGATAAACGGTTTCGGTTTCCCCCCAGGCGTTACCTCCAATCCTGAAGCTTATAATTTGTCCTCTCAGAATCTGTGGACAAATAATAGTGCCATTCAAGACACCATCTTCGTCACCAATCCCAACGCGCCTCAATGCCCGGTTATCTTCTCGGCCGATAAAGACAGCGTGGATGCAGGTACGCAAACTTGCGTCGATATAAAGGCGGAAAACTTCTATTGGATGAACAATGCAGAGTTTACCCTGCATTATGATCCTTCCTTGGCAAGTTTCAAGCAAATCCAATTGGGCGCCAACCCTTTAAACCTTAAAACCACCGGCGTGCAATCAAATTTTAACTTTACGAAAGGCGCGCTTTCTTTTAGTTGGAAAAACAATATAGCGTTAAACGGCGTGACTTTGAACGATCAAACCACCCTGTTTTCTGTCTGTTTTCAGACCGTTGAAACGCCGGGTGTAAGCGCCGATATAAGCTTCGGCAGCGCGCATTGTTTGGCCATCGGCGCCGCGCGTAAAAACATCGGCGGCGTGCCCTTGCTTACAAAAAACGGCGCGATCGTGACGCGAAATTCACCATTTATTATTGCCACCGACACGGTAATTATCGTGTACGGAAATCGAATGGGACATAAAACAACTACGGGCACGGGAAATATTGACATGGATGGACAAGTTGCTGATTTACAGGCTTCTATCTATCCAAATCCGTTTGCCGAATCTGCTACCATTGAATTTACGCTCGCACAATCGGAGGACGTAGACATCCTGATTATTGACCCGATTGGACGAATTGTATATAAAAAATCGGCGGAATTGCTGCCGCCCGGAAAGCATGGCATGAAAATTGACAAGGACATGTTACCGGAAAAAGGCATATATTATTTGACCATCCGGACGACAACCCAGAACGCCGTCCAAACCTTTTTCAAATTTTGAAATTTTCTTATTTTTATTCATCATCCCATCGCATGTTAAAGATGAAACCGATTACTACCTTACTCGCTGCCGGCTTGTTGCTGATTGCCTGCTCCGCTTTCGGACAGGCGCTCACCACCAATTTTACGCCTGCAAATATCCCAAGCACACCGATCGGAACAGGTGTATCGATCCAGTTGCGCGTGACGAACTTTACCAAAATTTCGTCCTTGCAGTTGCCGATTACCTACAACAGCGCAGTGTTGCGTTTTGATTCCATCGACTTTCCTATTATGCCGGGCTATGGCGATACCACGACCGCTTCGCACCCGACCGCAGGTAAAGTCGTTGTCGCCTGGTTCCCCAACCCAAGCCAATACCCACAAGGCGTAACTTACGCGGCCAATACGGCGCTGTTTACCCTTCGTTTTACGGTTAAAGGTACAGGTACGGCGACCGTAAACGTAGGCACCGCAGCCCCTGGTATCGAGGTAATTAACAGCACTGGTAATACTGTAAGCGTAAGTTACCAATCCGGCGGTTCTACCGTAATCGGCGGCGGCGGCGGCGGCGGCGGCAATAATACCGGAGGTTGTACTGGTACCGGTAACCCGCCTACAGCGACTACGTACACGGGCTTCAAAGTCATTGCCAATCAGATTTATATTCCGCAAGGCCAATACGGCTGTATGCCGGTGACGGTTAATGGTTTCAGCAATATCCTGACCCTGCTTTTTGCCATGCACTGGGACCCGACGGTGTTACAATACGATTGCACCCGCGCGCACAACCTGCCGGATCTGGCATCTAAAATTAACCTCACGGCCCCTAATACCCTGGTTGTGGCTTGGGATGACCCCGCTGCTGCCGGTGTAACGCGTGCTGACGGCGCCAAAATATTTGACGTGTGTTTCCGGGCCATCGGTGCGCCGGGCGCACAAACGATCATTACCATGAACGGTACGGGTTTGCCTTCGGGTTCTGGAACTTCTCCGGAGTCGTATAATGCTTCCAGCACCAATGTTTGGGTGCCGGCTACCGAAGTAAAAGATACGGTATTTGTTGTAGACCCCGCAAACCCAGGCTGTGCTGTAACTTTCACTGCCGATAAAGACAGTGTCGCCTCAGGCACCCAAACTTGCGTTGACGTAAAAGCCAGCAAGTTTTTCTGGATGACGAACACGGAATTCACCATAACGTATGATCCGACAAAGTTGACCTACCAAAGTATCGACCTGGGTACCAATCCACTCAGTTTGAATACTTCTGGCGCCATGTCAAACTTTACGACCGCTTCCGGCTCCATCAAATTTAACTGGGCCAATACAACCGCTGCAACGGGTGTAACTATACCAGACAATACGACTATCTTTTCTGTGTGTTATAACGTAACGGAACCACCTGGCTCATCAACGAACATAAACTTCGGCAGTGTCCCCTGTTCAGGCATTGGCGCTTCGCGTAAAAATATCGGTGGGGTTCCACTGATTGCTGTTCCCGGTTACGTGAAAACAGGCTCGATTACGACCAGTGTAACCGCCTCGGTTACAAATCCAAATTGCAGCACAGGTACGGCTTCATTAACTGCCACCGCTACAGGTGCTACTGTCGCAGGTTACGCTTGGGCCGGGCCAGGTTTTACGTCTAATTTGCAGAGTCCGACAGGTATTACGACTTCCGGTACATATTCAGTTACCGTAACTTTTTCAAATGGGCCTTCTACTTCAACAAACGTTCAAGTTACCATCCCGCCGGCCATCACCATCCCCGCCGCACAAGCAACCGTAGTCGCAGTATCCTGCTTCGGCGGCAACAACGGTTCTATTTCAATTAATCCGGCTGGCGGCACAGCGCCTTACACTTATAAATGGGCAGGGCCGAATAACTTTATGGCTCAAACAAAGGACATCGCCAACCTGTTAGCCGGAAACTACGTTGTGACCGTAACCGATTCAAAAGGCTGTTCCTTGTCGTCCAATGCCTTCCCGGTGAATGGCCCGCAAGTGCTTACCTTGCTTACAGGTTCCATCCAAGCCACCAACGTAAAATGTTCTGGCGGCGGCGACGGTTCTATTAATATTTCCAATGCCATCACCGGCGGTACCGCAGGCTATTCCGTAGCCTGGACCGGTCCGAACGGCTACACGGCTACCGGCACCGCCATCACCGGTTTGTTGACGGGCAACTATACACCGACCGTCACCGACTCGCGCGGCTGTACCAACATAGGACAGCCTATTACAATCGGCGCGCCTCAGCCGATTGCCGTTAACGTCGGCGCAATAGACGACGTGAAATGTTCCGGCTCTTCCGATGGTTGTATCACCTTGAATGTTAGCGGTGGTACGCCCGGTTATACCTTTGCCTGGACAAAAGTAGGCGGTGGCGCGGCGCCACAGTCGGTTCAAAGCCCTTGCGGTTTGGCTGCGGGCAGTTATTTGGTCACAGTGACCGATAATAACAGCTGCACCAAGGCGGTTGTGAACAATATTACGGTGGCAGCGCCGCCTTCTGCGGTATCAATGAATCCGACCACCACGCCGGCCTCCTGCGCGGGCGTGAACGACGGCTCTATTACGCTCAATCAGGGCGGCGGTTGGCCTGGTCAGCAAACGGTTTCTTATTCCGGCGGCCCCGTACCGCTTCCAGGTATTTCGCCGGTAAGCGGCGTGCCTGCCGGTACTTATACCGCAACGTATAGCGATGCCAAAGGTTGTTCTGTTACCCAGCAAGTAACCGTAGGCGGCGCTCCTTCAATGAGTTTCCCGACGCCAAACGTAACCAACGTACTTTGCTATGGCGATGCCAATGGTTGTATCTCTATCACGCCTGCGGGCGGTAGCGGCGCGCCATACACCATCACCTGGACGAATACCACCCTCGCAGGCGCTACGATTTGCGGCCTGAATCCGGGTACATATACACCGACGATCAAAGACAACGCCGGCTGCACGCAATTATTCAATGCCATCACCGTTTCCGGCCCAAGTGCTCCGATAACGCTTACCGGCAGCACAACGCAAAGCCCGAACGGCACAATTGACCTTTCTGTGAGCGGTGGCACGGGTACCAACTACACCTATAAATGGAACGGCCCTGGCGTAAGCAATGTAACTACCCAAGACCTCAGCGGTTTGGCCGCAGGCACTTATACAGTAGAAGTGCGGGATGCTAACAATTGTGTTAAAACCGGTTCTTACACGATTCAACCGAGCAATTTGTTGATCGGTTCAGGTATTGTCAGCGTAACAAACGTATGCGACCACGATGGCGCTATTTTTATCAAAGTACCAGACCAGGCATTGCCGCCGTTTACGGTTCAATGGTCGGGCGGTCTCGGTGTGAACGTGGAGTTTGAACACAGTTTTTCTGTTAATAACTTAACTGCCGGGAATTACAACGTAACAATCACCGGCGCGAATAGCCAAAGCGTTGTATTGGATACAATTCTGGTTGAACTGCACGGAGCAGTGGTAGGCTCTAGCGCGATGCCGCCAAACGGCTCTTCCATGAACGGAAGCATTTCGTTGACGCCTGCATACCCCAATGACCAATATGCGTATATGTGGAGCGCCAATGCAGGCAACGCCACAACAAAAAATGTTTCGAGCCTCGATTCCGGTACTTATACGGTAAAAATTACAAACTTGACTTCAGGTTGTACGGCTACGCAGACTTTCCATTTGGATCGTGTGTATCCAACCCAAACTGTTGCGCTTAATAAAACGAACCCGACTTGTGGCACATTTAAAAATGGCGAAATTCACTTAACGGTTAGCGGCGGCGTACCAGTTCAGACCTACGCATGGAGCGGCCCGAACGGTTTGATGCCGGATGAAAAAACAAAAGATCTTATTAATATCGGCGCAGGAACCTACACTTGTACCATTACCCAGGGGAATGGCGACACCTCTACCCAAACGGCTACCCTAACCGCACAATCCACCCTCGCCATCACCAATGTAAGCGAGTTGTCAACCTGCAATGGCGGCTTTCAGGTATGCGACCCTAACTATTGCAACGGTAAGGCAAGCGTGTCTTTCTCTGGTCAAGCGGGTGTTGCAAGCATTTTGTGGAGCAATGGCGTTACGACGGTTCTCAATGAAACCCTTTGCAGCGGCGCTTATTCCGTAACGGTTACGGACGGAGTGGGCTGTACTTCGGTTTGGTCGGATGCGCTAACAGCGCCACCAGTGCTTGGCGCCACAAATGAAATTTTGGGTATGCCGAGCTGCCATAGCGATTGCGATGGTTCAGCGCAAGTAAAAACCATTGGCGGTGTTCCTCCTTATACCGTAAAATGGTCAACCGGTCAAAACGATCAGATTTCGGTAAACGGTGGCATTTCCAAGGCAGTAGGCGTATGCGGCGGTTCTTATACCGTGACTGTTACCGACTACAATAATATTTCCACCACAACCCAGTTTACTGTTGCCGACCCGGACCCGATTACGCTAAACAACACCATCATTATTCCAAACTCATTCAGTTCCTGCGACGGTCAGGTGGTCGTTGATCTCAATGGCGCGACCTTACCTGCAAACATCGTTTGGTCTGGAAGTTTCGGCCACAGTGGTACCGGCCAACGCGCCGAAAATCTTTGCGCGGGCGAATTGGTATCCTTTATTATCACCGACGCCCACGGCTGTTCGGCAGTTGGTTCTGATTCGATTCCTTACCCGCCAGATGGCTGTTTACAGGTTCGTCCGGTAATGACCCCGGGCTTGCAGGATGGAAACAACGACTATTTGTTGATTTCCTGCATCGAAGCGGTTGAGAACTCAATCGAGATTTATAACCGTTGGGGACAATTGGTGTTCGAAACAAAGAAATACGACAACCTGAGCAATAATTGGAAAGGACTCACTGTCACAGGCCAACCCGTAGCAGAGGGTGTGTACTTCTACATCCTGAATTACGTGAATGAAAAGGGTGTTTCCTTGCAGAAAAAAGGTTATATTAACCTGTTGCGGTAAGCATCTCTCCCTGAGATTTTTTCGCCAAATAAAAAGTTGAGATCGCGCCTAATTGAGGGGGTGACTGACAGTCACCCCCTCAATACGCCCGGTCATCCGAATAGCACTTTTCGAATCATGCTGTGGTTGGTTAAGAAACAATTTTTGATACAGCTACTTGTTGCGGTCTCAAAAAACAGTTTTATACCTGAGTACAGGTTCAAAAAAAAAGTTTTAAAAAGAATCCACGGATTGAAAAAATTGGCAATCTTTTTGCTATATATTAAATACATCCGTTATTTCTTTTAATACACCGATCCAATTTCTAATTAAAATAGTTGTTGCAAGGCGGTCTTAACTCATTCGACGCCCGACTTTCAACCTAACTTTCCCAATTTCGATTACGATGAAAAAGACATTTTTTACCTTCATCTTCAGCTTGTCCGTTTTAGCCGCATTTGCACAGGAACAAGCCGTTTACTCCCACTACCAACTTTTACCGGTACTTGTAAACCCTGGTTACACCGGGTTCGAAAACAAACACCAGTTTATTGCCAATGTGCGCAATTCCTGGTCTGGTTTTCCTGGTCGCCCGAACACCTATACCGTCATGTATAACGGCCCGGTAGGCGACAAACTTGCGTTGGGCGGAGGAATTTACTCCGAGAACATTGGCGATGTGAGTTTAGTTAAACTTCAACTAAACTACGCGTTCCGTTTCCGCATCCAAAAAGCGCAAATCGGAATCGGTCTTTCCACCGAATTTTTACGTCGCCACATTGACAGCAAGTTGCTCGATCATCCCTTGGTTGACAACAACGACGACATCCTGGAAAAAATGGCTGATGGGCAGCAAATTTTTGATGCCTCCCTTGGTTTCCACATGCTGTACGACGAACGCTTTTTCCTTAGCCTGGCGCTCCCGAACACCATTCGCACCCGCTTGGACGATGTTCCGGTTGATAATAGCACACAAACTACCGGAATTTTGTCGCACTATATTTTCCAGATAGGCTACATTGCTAATATTGCTTCGCAGAATTTCAAAATCATTCCGTCGCTGACCATGCGTCAGATACGCGATACCCCGTATCAGATCGACCTCAACATTCAGGCGCGGTTCTTAGACGAAAAGCTGATTGCGGGCCTGACGTTCCGCCCCAGCGCAAAAGGCACAGCCGCCTTTTTGATCGGTACCAAATACAAGCAGTTTCAGTTGTTCTATTCTTATGACCTTTCATTTTCCAAATTCCAGGAATACAATGGCGGTTCACATGAGTTGAGCATTGCGTACTCAATTCCCCGCAAAATAAAACCGGCGACTCCGGGCTCTGTTGAGCCTCTTCAGTAAATTTATGGAAAAATCGGTATAGTTTGAATATGCCGCCTGTACGATAAAACATGTCCGTGTCCCAGCACGGAACGTGTAAGATAGATGTCTTTAACAATTGGTTTTTGGGATGGCCTCTCCGCAAAAAGTATGCGGGGGGGCTTTTTAATTTTTTTTTCAAGAAATGCTTTATTTTTTAAAAATGTTATATATTTGCCCTGCTTTATACGTCAATGCAGCGGTTTTTGTGCAATATTCATTAAAATCTTAAGGTAATTTGCACAAATACGATTGCAGCGGAGTATAATCAGTGATTTTAATCCGGGCGATATTTTCTCATGAGCGAAGTTGTATGCATTGACCGTTCTTCGTCAAGTATAAGAAAGCCTTTTGCGCCTTCTGTCTTCTTTCCGCTCTCCTTTTTTCGTGCGAATGTTTTGGGATGAAAGCCCTTTTAGGTTTCATGGCACGGTTCTTGATGTTTTTTTAATTTAAAAACCGGTTTTTCGATTGCATGATTTTTAATGATCCGCAGTATTTGCGGATGTCATATAAGAATTCGTTATTTAATCACATGAAAAGAAACTGTACTCGGTTTAATGCTGTGTTTAACTTTTAGGCATTGTCAACAAGGGATGTAACCTTTGTCGACAATGCCTTTTTTGTGTTTAAAATGCAGCAAAAGTCATTTGATTAAAACGGAATAAACAAAATTCATCTTTTAAACTTTAAACATTAACGACAACATGAAAAGAACGTTTGCAAAACGCAGCTTTCAAGCGCTTGCAGCGATGTTTTTCCTGGTAAGCGGGTTGTTTCTTACGGCTAACAATGCAGGGGC
>JBAXTB010000173.1:0-11731 GCA_037130425.1 Bacteroidota bacterium | reverse complement strand
GACGGTGGACGGTGGACGGTGGACGGGGCATTAGTGATGTCAATAAAGAGCCAGTTTTGAGGTGACATCTCCGGCCAAAGGAGGAGGTGTAATCTCAAAACAAAAGTCACGTGAGTGCCTCTGTTCAAATGACAGCGCTTCCTTAAATTGACGGCATTAAAGGAGTTCTACCGTTTTTCTAATTGTTCAACCTTTGCCTTTAAAGCCTCGTTTTCGGATTTCAACGCCTGCATTTGTTTGTCCATATTGATGACATGCAGGTAGAGTTCCTCAATTTTTTCCATTTGGGCTTTTTGCATTTCACCCAGGTTGAGGCCTTTTTCGCGCACTTCTTTGGCAGATGCTACACCCGGAAGGTGGTTTTCTGTTTGGATAAAAAGCTCCACCTCGGCAAGTGGGGCAAGTTTGTAGTCTTTATTAAAAACATAATCTGCCCAGGAAGCCTGCAATTGCACGTTTACTTCTTCAGCAATAATGCCGCCGCCCACGGCTAATTTATAGGAACTTGAAGTCGGGAAATTAGCAGCGCCCACTTTTACCCGGCCGTCAAAATTAGATTCGCCGGCTACGTCGAGGTTGAAGGTGCTGGAAGGTGCTTTGCCGAGGCCGAGATTGCCGTTTACAAATGTATTGCCGTTTACGCGCGCGCGACCGCCTACAGTAAGCAGGTAGGCTGCATCAGGCGTGGTAGTGCCGATGCCGACGTTGGTACCGTCGTCGAACAACTGGCTGTTGCCGATGGTGCTGGACGCCGAACCCACAGGCGAACCAGTAAAGCGGGCTACGCGACCTGCATTGCCGTTGATGTCGGCGCTGGTGAGCAGTTTTTGCCAGACATCCCAACTGTCGGCATTGGCGAGGTTTTGCGAACGCGTCCAAAGACCATCGTCGCCGCCGCTGAACAACTGACGATCAAGGCTGCCGCCGCCGGGCGCCAGGGTAAGGATGCCGCCGTTTGCATACGTATTGGCAGCAAGGCCGAGTTGGGCGCGGGTTTTGCGTTCAAAATAAGCCTCGTCAATATAACCGCTGGGCAAATCGGTTGGTTCTCCATTGTCAAAGTGGATACGCCCGTAGAAACGGCCGGAAGTGTGGGTATTGCCGATTACATCTAAGTGAAATTGCGGCGTCATCGTGCCGATGCCGACCAGACCGGTTGAAGCAATAATCATCCTTTTGTTCGGCTCAGACTGTGGGTCTGTCAAACTGGTGGTTGTTCGGAAAATGAGATCCGCTGAAATATAACCAGGAAAGGTCTGATTTACATTTGCTTCGATGGACGCGCCGGTGCGATTATTGCCGATTTCGGTAAGACCTTTCCAACGAATGGTACCGAGTTTGTCGCCATTCACAATCGGCGTCGGCACAGCGCCACTGCTGTTGCCGTTGTGGCGGTACATAACCAATTCGGGTTTAACGCCGGCAGCCTGGGCGTTCATTTTTTCGGCGCAAAAGCCGAGGAGGAGGGCAAAAATGGCGAGGGCAAAAAGATTTTTCTTCATCTTGGGGAAGCATTGAAAGGGGTGAAATTGATGTGTTTAAAAACAGCAGCAAGTTTTGCCCTTTCAATGTTTCCGGACTGGAAATGAACTGGAAATCTCTTGGAAATGCGTTGGAAACGGTTAATTTCCTTTAATCATTCAGTTTCAAAACCTTCAAAAATGCCTCCTGCGGCACTTCCACGGTTCCGAATTGTTTCATTTTGCGTTTACCTTCTTTCTGTTTTTCCAACAGTTTGCGCTTACGCGAAATGTCACCGCCGTAGCATTTGGCCGTTACGTCTTTGCGCAGGGCGCTGATGGTTTCACGGGCAATGACCTTGGCCCCGATGGCGCCTTGAATGGCGATCTGGAACTGCTGGCGCGGCAACAAGTCTTTGAGTTTTTCGCACATACGGCGACCCATGTATTCGGCTTTAGAGCGGTGTACAAGGGCGCTGAGGGCGTCCACTTGCTCGCCATTCAACTTGATGTCGAGGCGCACCAGATCCGTTTCGCGGTAGTCGATTACATGGTAGTCGAAAGAAGCATAACCGCGCGTGAGCGACTTGAGCTGGTCGTAAAAATCGAATACGATTTCTGCGAGCGGCATGTGGAAGTTCATTTCCAGACGGGTCGGCGTCAGGTACGTTTGTTTTTGCAGGATCCCCCGTTTGTCCATACACAGTTTCATAATGGAACCGATGTATTCGGGTTTCGTAATGATTTGTGCAAAAATATAAGGCTCTTCGGCCGATTTCAGGTGGTTCGGTTCCGGTAGTTCGCTTGGTTGGCGCACCGTGAACCGTTCGTCCTTCATATTTGTAGCAAAATACGGCACGTTCGGCACCGTTGTAATAATATCCTGGTCAAATTCGCGGTACAGACGTTCCTGTACAATTTCAAGGTGCAACATGCCCAAGAAACCGCAGCGGAAACCAAAGCCAAGCGCTACCGAACTTTCCGGTTCAAAAACCAAGGAAGCGTCGTTGAGTTGCAGTTTTTCCAAAGAATCGCGCAGGTCTTCAAAATCGTCGTTGTCAAGCGGATACACACCGGCAAATACCATCGGTTTTACCTCTTCAAAACCGCGCACCGGTTCCAGACAAGGCCGGGCCGTGTGCGTAATCGTATCACCCACTTTGATTTCGCGGCTTACTTTAATGCCGGTAATCACGTAGCCTACGTCGCCGGCGGAAATTTCCGTGGCTTCGAACTGGCCCATGCGCAACGAGCCGACTTCCTCCGCAATAACCTCTTTTCCGGTGTTGTAAAATTTAATTTTATCGCCTTTTTTCATGCGGCCGTTCATCACGCGCACGTAAGCGATCACGCCCCGGTACGAGTTGAACATGGAGTCAAAAATCATGGTTTGCAACGGCGCTTCTTCGTCGCCACTCGGCGCCGGGATGCGCGCGATTGCAGCCTCCAGAATTTCCGGTATGCCAAGGCCCGTGCGGCCGGATGCGGAAATAATATCTTCGCGTTTGCAGCCGATAAGGTCGATAATTTGATCCTGTACTTCTTCCACCATCGCGCTTTCCATGTCGACTTTATTCACAATCGGAATGATTTCCAGGTTGTGGTCGACGGCGAGATACAGGTTACTAATTGTTTGTGCCTGAATACCTTGTGAAGCATCTACCAACAACAACGCGCCTTCGCAGGCCGCAATGGAACGGCTCACTTCGTAGGAAAAATCCACGTGGCCCGGTGTGTCAATCAGGTTGAACACAAATTCCTCGCCTGAAACCGGCGATTTATACTGCATCTGAATCGCATGGCTCTTGATGGTGATCCCGCGCTCGCGCTCGAGGTCCATATTGTCCAGCGCCTGATCCTGCATATCGCGTTTGCTGATGGTGTTGGTGTACTCCAGCAGGCGGTCGGCGAGGGTGCTTTTGCCGTGGTCAATGTGGGCTATGATGCAGAAATTGCGAATATTTCTCATGGAATGGTTTGGTTAAATTGATTTTCTGGGTTTTGGGGGTCGCATGGTCGCAGGACGTTGCCCTGGGCTGATGATGTCGCCCTTTCAGGGCTTTACAAAAAGGGTAGCCTAATGCGGCCGCAAAAGTACGACAATTGCGGCGAATTGACGCATAAAGTTTTTAACGGTATTACTTCTTTTTAGCCTCTACAATCGGTTCAAAACCCAATAAGGCGCTTATTTTATCGTGAATCCCGGTGTTTTCATAAATGCCGCCGAACAATTCAGCGCCGGGGCCGTATGCAAAAACCGGTACCAACGCGGCGGTATGCCCTTCGGTATTAAAACCGATGTTCAGGCTGTCCATTTCCGAGCCTTGTTTGATCGACATGCCGCCGGTTTCATGGTCGGCTGTTATAATGACCAGGGTTTCGCCGTCTGCTTTGGCAAATTTAAGGATTTCACCGATGGCCGCATCAAAATCGAGCATTTCCCGGATGGCGTTGGGGCCGTCGTTTTTATGGCAGGCCCAATCAATTTGCGAGCCTTCGAGCATCATAAAAAAGCCTTTTTCGCTGCGTTTTTTCAAAAACGGCCCCGCTAAACGAGCGGCCACAGGCAGGTAATCGCGGCCTTTTTCAACATTATCCGGCTCTTCATCGGCTGAAAACCAGGCAAAAGGATGCGCAGGGTTCGGGTTCGTTTCCGACAGTTTTTGTTGTGTAAAATTCGAGACCTGATAGCCATTGTTTTCTAAATCGTGGTATAAATCCTGTTTGTCGCCCTTGCGTTTGTTAAAATAGTTCATGCCGCCGCCGATCATCAAATCAATCGGGGTTTTCAGAAAAAAAGTGGCAATGCTTTCCATGTCCGCGCGGTCGGGTACATGCGCGATAAATGCCGCCGGGGTAGCGTGGGTAATGCTGCAACTGACAATCAATCCGGTCGCCATGCCCTTTTGGCTGGCTTGTTCCAGCACCGTCACGCAAGGTTTTTTATGCCGATCAACACCAATGGCGGTATTGTAGGTTTTGCAACCGCAGGCAAAAGCCGTGGCCCCTGCGCCTGAATCTGTTATTAAATTCTTCGCAGAATAGGTTTTTATCAGTCCGGTAATTGGAAATTGCTCAATGTTAAGCCGATTGTGGTTGGAATACAAGCCCGCCGAAACCTGGGTTAAACCCATGCCGTCGCCGATGAGCAGGATGACATTTTTAGGCTTTTTGCCTTTGTATACTTCAAGCGGCTGCTTTTTCGCCGGTTCAGGGGAATGAAACGCGGATAGTCCGCCAATTCCGATCAATAATGAAAACAGGCTTAGTCCAATAACTGAAAATAAATGTTTCATGCGTTGTTTTCGGCTTTTTGAAGCCATTGTTCCATAAATTCAACCAACAGACGCACGCCGAAGCCGGTAGCGCTTTTGGATTGTGCAAAATCAGAATCGCCGAATGCGGTGCCGGCTATGTCAAGATGCGCCCAATGCGGGTGTTCGGCCGTAAAATGCTCTAAAAACTTGGCCGCCGAAATACTTTCCGCCATCGGTTTTCCGGTAAAATTGCGCAAATCGGCTACATCGCTCTTCAAATCCTGGCCGTATTCGTCCCACATCGGCATGCGCCACAAACGTTCGCCGCTGATCTCGCCAGCCGTCGCCAGCGCGCCCGCGAGGACATCGCTTTTGGTAAACAAACCGGCCGCCTGTGTGCCGATGGCGCGGATGATGCTGCCGGTAAGGGTTGCCAAATCAATTAAAATATCCGGGGTCTCCTGCCTGAGCAAATAGGCCAAACCGTCGGCCAACACCAAACGGCCTTCTGCATCGGTATCAACGACCTCAATGGTTTTGCCTGCGTAAGATCCGATTACGTCACCTGGTTTAACCGCCAGCCCGTCAATCATGTTTTCAGCCGCCGGCACCGCGCCCACCAGCCGAATGGGCAATTGCAATTTGGCCGCCATCATAAAAGCGCCGAACACCGCAGCCGCCCCGCCCATGTCGCTTTTCATAAAGTGCATGTTCGTCGACGGTTTCAAACTCACGCCGCCGGTATCAAACGTGACGCCCTTGCCGACCAGCCCGAACGAAGCCGTTTTCTGGCGGCGGGTTTTAGTGCCGTATTCCAGCAAAATTAATTGCGGCGGGTAGGGACTGCCCTTGCCCACGGCGTGTATGGCGTGCAAACCTTCCGATTGAATGGCTTTGCCGTCGAGCACTTTTACCGAAAATCCGTAAATTTCACCTTGTTTTTGTGCCCAATCGGCCATATATTCCGGCGTTTTGTAGTTGCCGGGCGCATTTAGCAGGTCAAATATTTTCATCGAAACATCTGCGAAGGCCTGCGCACGGCGGGCGGCCACATCGGCTTCGCGGAATAAAGTGCCGGGCGCTAAAATATCAAGTTCCGATTTGGCGCTGCCGAACTGTAGCGCCGCTTTGGGGTCTTTTTCGGTTTTATATAAACCAATGTCGTACAAACCTAATTTGATACCGGATATCGCCGCATCAATGAAACGCGGGATGTCTTCCGCCGGGAAATGCCGCATGTCCAAGCCCACCCGAAGCGGCAGTTTTGACTTGTTGCGGTGGCAAAACACGCGCATCACCGACTGAACATCGGCAAAACCCGTTTTTTTACCCAAACCACAAAGGTACAAACGCCGACTGGGGCTGCCCACGGCGTACAAAATCAGCATTTCCTTGGCATCGGCCTTGAAATCGTTTTGCAGGGTTGCGGCATCAGCGCCGGTGCGGGCGGCGATTTCAGCCAGGCGCTCGGCCAGTTGCTCCTGTTGGGACAAAGGGACGATCAGGGCGTCCGGGACTTTTTTATCGATAACTTTGACGATCATAGGCGGGTCAAAGGGAAATTAATGAATAAATGTTTGATGGTCGGCGTCTGGCCCCCCGCGCGACTCCGCCCCCAACCCCTAAAGGGGAGTTGATCCGAAGAAAGGTTGATATTTACCATTTTTCGGATCAACTCCCCTTTAGGGGTTGGGGGTGGGGTCACGCGCGTTCCGCCAGCTCCAGCCAGCGTAACTCTTTGTTTTCCAATTCTTTTTGTATTTTTCCAAGCTCTTCCGACAATTTTGCGGCATCTGAAGCGCTCAAATCGGCGGCGTTGAACTTGTTTATAATATCCGTTTTTTTGCTTTCAAACTGGGCAATCTCTTTCTCTAATTTCTTCAGTTCATTGCGTTCCGGACCACTCAGCACCGGTTTGTCCACAGTCGGGACGGTCGGCGCGGGTTTGGTATTGGCCCCGGCGCGTTCCAGTGCTTTGCGGTCTTGTTCCTCCGTGCGTTTGAGCGCGCGGTATTCGGCGTGGGTGCCGTTGAAATCGCGGACTTTCCCGTTGCCTTCAAACACAAAAAGGTGATCCACTAAGCGATCCATGAAGTAGCGGTCGTGGGTAACAACAATCAAACAGCCGGGGAAATCCTCCAAAAAGTCTTCCAACACCTGCAAAGTCATCACGTCTAAGTCGTTGGTCGGCTCATCGAGAATCAGGAAGTTCGGGTTTTTCATCAACACCGTCAGCAGGTACAGGCGGCGGCGTTCTCCACCCGATAATTGACTGGCATACACTTGCTGCTGCGGCCGACTGAACAAAAACTTTTCCAGCAATTGCGCCGCGGTCATTTCCTTGCCTTTTTCCAGTGGAATCACGTCGGCGATGTCGCGGATCACGTCGATCACCCGTTTGTCTTCGGCCATTTGGATGCCTTCCTGGCGGTAATGGCCAAAAATCAGGGTATCGCCCACGACTACTTTTCCCGTATCGGGCGGCAGCAGTTGGGTAATCAGTTGCAAAAACGTGGATTTACCGGCGCCATTGGCCCCGACGATGCCCACACGTTCTTTGCGTTTAAATTTATAGGTAAAATTCTCAATCAGTTTCTTGTCGCCGAAGGCTTTGCTGATGTTGTGCAACTCCACAATTTTCCCGCCCAGCCAGTTTTCCTTGATCTGCATGGTCATTTCGTCCTTCTTGACCTTCAGCGTATCGTTGGTTTCCTTGCGTTCGAAATAAGCGTCCACGCGGGCTTTGGCCTTGGTGGTACGGGCCTGCGGACTGCGGCGCACCCAATCCAACTCATTTTTGAGCAATTTGTTGGTGCGTTCGTAGGTTGTGGCCTCCACTTCTTCGCGCATGGCCTTTTTTTCAAGGTAATCCGAGTAGTTGCCGGAGTAACGGCGCAATTGTCCGCCTTCCAGTTCAATGATGCTATCGCACACATTTTCAAGGAAATAGCGATCGTGCGTCACCATAAACAGCGTAATACCCGGCTGTTGCAGGTATTCCTCCAGCCATTCGATCATCTCCACATCCAAGTGGTTGGTCGGCTCATCGAGGATCAGAAAATCGGGTTCTTCCAGCACGATTTTGACTAAGGCCAGGCGCTTTTTTTGTCCGCCCGACAAGGAACCAACCTTCTGTTCGAAGTTGGTCATGCCGAACTGATACAGCACCTCTTTTACTTTGGCGTCGAAAGACCAGGCTTTCAGATCGTCCATGGCAGCCATCGCGTCTTGCAGTTCGGCCGTTTTTTCCGGGTGCGCAAGCGCGTGTTCGTAGCGTTGCACGGCACGCACTTGCGGATTGCCATTGTCGAGCACCGCGTTTAAAACATCAAAATTGGGATCGAAATCAGGCTCCTGATCTAACCAGCCGATGCGGATATCCTTGCGTGTGATGATTTTGGCATTTTCGCCTTCCGAGCCTTCTTTTCCGGCAATTACACGCATCAGGGTGCTTTTGCCAGAGCCGTTTTTCGCGATCAGGCCGATTTTTTGCCCTTTGTCGATGTGTAGGCTAATGTTACGGAACAGCAACTTTTCACCGTAACTTTTCGTGACATTTTCAAGTGTTAAAAAATTCATACTTATGTACAGGGCAATAATTCGCGCGCCTACGTTTGTCTTTAAAAAAACAAAGGTACGAAGCCTGCGACCGATTCCGGCGCTTTTCTCCGACTTGTTAAAAGCAGGGCTTGGCTTTTCAAGGAAAAACCTGAAATTTGCCGCCCGTTTGAACGGATTTTTTTGAAACGCTTTCCATGAGTCGTAAAAACAAACTGCGCAAGTTCGCCGAAGTGCTGTCTTTCCCCAATGTGTACGAATGTTACAACGTGCAGGAACCCGCGCTGGTGGGCGCCCACATGGAGCCGGCCGACCTGAAAGGGCGCTGGAATGAAGCGCATTTTAAAAATGAGCAGCCCATTACGCTGGAACTGGCTTGCGGCGGCGGCGAATACACCGTGGGCCTGGCGCGGCGTTTCCCTGAGCGCAATTTTATCGGCATCGACATCAAGGGCAACCGCTTGTGGTTAGGCGCCAAAACGGCTTTGGACGAAAACATCCACAACGCGGCATTTTTGCGCACCCGCATCGAGATCATCGGGCATTTTTTTGCGCCCGGCGAAGTATCCGAAATATGGATCACCTTTGCCGATCCGTTTCCCAGGGGCAGCAAGGAAAACCGCCGACTCACCTCGCCGATGTTCCATGAGCGTTATCGGGAAATTTTAACACCCGGCGGTTTGGTGCATTTGAAACACGATGATCCGGCGTTTTACAAATATTCCTTGGACGTGATCGCCGCCGATCCGCGTTGCAAATTGTTGTACCAGAACGACGATATTTATGCCGGTGAAATGCCCTACCCCGAACTTGATATCCAAACCTTGTACGAGGGCAAACATTTGGCCGCCGGCAAAACCATCAAATACCTGCGTTATACGATTTCTTGAGCGCCACAGCAACCGGTTTTGGGCAAATTATACTAACGATTAAACCTGTTGCTTTGGCGCATAAACCACAATCGCCGCTTAAATTTGCGACATACTTCGCGCTGGATAGTTTTGTGTATGGCCTTCGGCCTAAGTCATTGAAAATCAGCGCTCAGCATGATAATTAATGCTGCCTTTCAGGCGGCGCTTAGTCTGACCACCGAAAACAACGCCAATGTCGGAACATTCCACGGACGTGTTTGAAACCCGCGCAAAAGGAAAACTACTGCTGAGCGGGGAGTATTTCGTACTTGACGGCGCCCTCGCGCTGGCCCTGCCTGTCCGCTTCGGACAAACCCTGCACCTTGAAGGCTGGAAAGAGCCGGGCTGCATGTCATGGTCGAGCAAAAACGAAAACGGCATTCCCTGGTACCTCGCCGAATTTGAATTGCCCGGCCTTGATATTCTAACCGATACCGACCGCCGCATTACCGAAAACCTGACTGCCATTCTGAAAGCCTGTCAAACGCAAAATCCGGCATTTTTGGACGGCGCCTGCGGCTATAAAGTGTACACCCAAAATGATTTTCCCCGCAGTTGGGGTCTCGGCACCAGCAGCACGCTCATTGCCGCCGTGGCGCGCTGGGCCAAGGTAGATCCTTACCGGGTGCTGTTTGAAACCATGGGCGGCTCCGGCTACGATATCGCCTGCGCCTACGCGGAAAGCCCGCTGACCTACCAACTGCTCGACGGCGTTCCGATCACACAACCCGTTGATTTTCAACCTGTTTTTCGAAATAACCTGTTCTTCGTTTACTTAGATAAAAAGCAGGACAGTCGCGCGGGCATACAACGCTACCGCACGCAGGTAAAGGGCAACGCGGCCCTGCTCGAACAGGTTTCGGACCTGACTCTGCGCATGGTGCAAGCCGATTCACTCGCCGAATTTGAACAACTGATGGACGCCCACGAGCGCTTAGTTCAATCCGCGCTTGATTTGCCGAGGGTACAGGAACTGCATTTTTCGGATTACTGGGGCACGGTTAAAAGTTTAGGCGCCTGGGGCGGTGATTTTGTGCTGGCGGCGGGTGAGAGGAGTGCGGAAGAGACAAGGGCGTATTTTGAAGGGAAGGGGTTTGGGACGGTGTTGGCGTGGGGGGAGATGGTGGGGTGAGGATTTGGTGGGGATATTGAAAAGAAAATCCGGAAGCCATGCCGAAAGACCTTGCTTTTGAGGCGCTGCTTCGGGTAGCCCGTAATGCGTATCAGCGCAAAACCGGTCAAATGTTTCGGTATGTTCCGTCGTATAATTTGGAGACGTTTGGGAATAAGGAGGGGTGGCGATAAGCCCCCCGTCCATCCCACATCTACCATCTTGTAACCGCCGGTTTCAACCGGCGGAATCACAAACACCCCCTCCATCACATCTATCTTCTTTACAAAACATCAGCATCTAATGTGTTATAAATGTGGATGTTCTGTAAAGAAGATAGATGTGATCGGGGTTATGCCTTGCCCCCCGACTGAAGTTCGGGGGTTACAAGATGGTAGATGTGATACGGGACTACGCTCGGCAGTTGAGCGCACGGTTGCCCTACGCTCAATCCCCCTCCGCCGCGCTTGTGTCTTCCCCGATCTATGTTGCGGGACAGGTTCGACCAAGCGCAAACAACGTGAGCAGCCAAGCCTCATAACAAATTGATTATAAGTATCTTAGCGCCGAGCGCTACGTGCGCTTGGTCGAACCTGTCCCGCATCATAGATCGGGGAAGACACAAGCGCGGCAGCAGCTTGGCATGGTAGCGAGGAGAACTGAATACCAAGCCCAGCAAAAAATCTCCAACCACCATTCCACATTTGCAACTTCGAATTTGTGTCTTTACCTTTATCCATGTGACAAATAGTTCGCATATTCCCGTACTTTATGAATTAACAGATACAACTAAAAATGACTGCAAAAGAATTTGTATTAAATTTTTACAAAGAGCGGCAACGGATTTTGGAAAGTTCATTTGACATTGGGCCAAATGCGCGAAGTTATGTTTCAACTAAAATTGAAGACCTTAATCTTGACGAACAACAAACTGAGAAATTAAAGCACATTATTTCGGCCTTATTGACAGATACATTTTATGGAATTTTATTAGGGCTTGACGGATCTGCAACAATTGGTGACAATCAAGAAACATTTAAGATAACAGGTGAAGATGGCAAAATTATTTCTGAATGTGGTGATATAGAAGGAGAGGCGTATGAAATATTTAGCGAAAATAGAATTGAATTTGAAAACGCTAACTGTGATTTTATTGCTCAACTGTATTTTAAAAAAACAGAAGATGGTGGCCGCTCAAGTTTTGTTTCGAGCGGCTACAGGTCTCAAATAAAATTTAGCTTCACTGAAATGCAGACTTCGGGGCAGCAAACATACATTGATAACAAAATGGCTTTCCCCGGAGATAATATAAACGCATTAATTAAACTGAGCACGACACAACATTTGAAAGGCCAATTAAAAATTGGCAGTAAATTTGAATTTTTAGAAGGGAGCAAGATTGTTGGGACAGGAAGAATTTTAAAAATAAAAAAC
>JBAXTB010000172.1:0-11747 GCA_037130425.1 Bacteroidota bacterium | reverse complement strand
TTAGTGAAGAGGTGTCATCTTCGAGGCACGAGAAGGTGACATCTCTGAACGGAGTGCTCACGTAATCTTCGTTTTGAGATATCACCTCCTCCTTTGGTCGGAGATGACACCTCAAAACCGGCTTTAATTCTACTTTGGCACTTTATGTTTTTCATTCCATAAAACTCCTAAACTTGCTGATTCTTAGTTTATTTTACTTCAAAGACCAAGGGGAGCGGAGTTATGAATAGCCGAACCCCGTGCGGCTCGGTGGAACTCAATGTACTAACAGTTCATTACCCCTCAATCAACGCCCGTACATCCCCCGGCAAACTCCCCAAAATCGCCTCCACCAGCACGCCCCGGTTTTCATCCTTTGTTTCCATCCCCCAATGATGCAGCGCCACCACTTTCCAGTCCATATTAAACACCGGCGAACCGCTCGAACCTTTATCCGTATCGGTTTTGTACAACAGGTAATTGGGCTGCACCGCGCTCACCCGGTCAAAAGCCAGTTGTTTGTCCTGTCCAAGCGGGTGCTGGATGATGGTTACATAGTCTTCCAAGGCAGGTTTTGCCGTGGAAAGGGTAAGATTACCCCAGTCGCTCAGCGGTTTTTGCGGTCCTTCGAAGGAAATATGGGCTAATTTAACCAAGGCATAGTCTAAATTAGCGCTGCCGAGATACGAGACCGGTTCAGTTTTATATTTGTACTGCTGGATAGCGCCGCCCGAAATACTTTCTTCAAAATTAAACACCGCCACCGCATTTGCTGCTTCATCGGCCGTTTTGAGTACGTGATTATTCGTAAGCAGATACCCGTTTTTAAGCAAAAAACCGGTGCCCCGACGCGCGCCGAGTTCGATCATACACACAGGCGCGCCTGCCTCCATGCCCATACGCAACCACTTGAATTTGGCAAGGTTATTCGAACCGATCAGCTTTTCAAAACCTTCTTCTTTGGGCAAATCGGCATTGATCCGGCTGGAGAATGTATTGGAAAACAAGGGTTTACGTTGAGCGTTTTTATAAGTTTGATCGATCCAGTAAATCAAACTGTTGTTAATACGCACTTTCTTAACATCCGCTTCTTGCGGTGATATTAAACCTCCCATTTGTTCATCCTGTAGGCTGTAATAGCGGCTTGCTACTAAAATCAAACTGTTATAATCTGATTCCCTTACCGCTATTTTGCCAAATTCAAGCAGATCTCCAATCACCTCTTCAGTTTTGTTTAGGGCGATCCGATTCTTAACTTCCTGGATATAAAGTTGATCCAATTGGTTCATAAATGATGATTTTTTTGTTGTTTAGAAATGTACGCGTATTTTCGCAGTTCAGTTACCCTTAACATTTGAACTTAGGCGCACGATTGGTGATGCAATTATATGGAAAAAATTACATACAAAGAGTTTTTGGATAAATTACGTATGTCAATCAAGGTTAACGACTTTGAAGAGGTCTTTGAACTTTTTGATTCATACATAATAGAATCCAACAAATTTCAAAACGATATAACCATTAGAATATCCCGCTACAATGCACTTCAGAAAATGAACATAGGTAGCGAGATGGGTCTAAATGAATTTGATGCTGCGATAACTAGGTTTAAGACCGATCTACTCATTTGGATAGAAAAATACAAAAATGAGTTTCCTCTTTTAGCCAAAGCAAATTATCAATCTGTCAATATCGATTTTTCTGAAGATATTTTCAACGCGTTGCTCAAACTAAATTATGATAGAGAATATGAACAACTTGGTAACTTTATTAGGACGAAGAGAAATCGGGCTCTCATACTAAGCGGCTTTAACCCTAAACATTACCTTGGATTCCTAAAAATGGTATCTATTTTTAACCAAGTAAAAGTTAATGATCAAAAAATTCGAATTTTCTCTCGCAGTAAGTATGATTTTGATTCAACAATTGAAGAACAATATTTTAAAGATATTTTAAACACTTGGGAAAATGACAAATCGGTGCTCATCGTATGGAATTTAAAAAATGTACCAAGCAGGAAGGCGGAGGAGAAATTAACTGAGTTCTGGCAACGAGTATTGGCTGCTTGTAATAAAATTCACTCTGATAATTACCTTATTTTTCTTGTCATTGCTGAATCTATTGAAGGCGAATGTCCCTCTTGCTTTAAAGAGGAATTATCTCCGAGCGAAATCGATTCCAATAATTTCATATATTCTATTTTACCAGATGTTTTTTCAAAAGAAATACATCTTGAACCTTGGCTTAAGGAGATATCTCGAGATTTAATTGGGATTTTCAAGCCTCCAACTGTTGAGTATTTCGATGACTACAATGGTGATCCTGGGGCTATTATATATCACTTTTGCGAATATGCACAAAGAGAACTTCAATGTCAAGAAAAACTTCATCATCGTTTGATTCAAGAGAACTTTAAAAACTGGAACCCTTATTATGAGTAAACAACTAACCTACACCGGAACAGGGCTTTTGACCCCGAAAAAATATCAGGATATGGACCTGAAACCCTATTTGCCAGATCCGAATCTGATCGAAGCTGTTAACATTGCCATCTATTTGCAACGACCCTTGCTCATCAAAGGCGAACCCGGCTGCGGTAAATCCTACCTGGCCAAGGCGGTGGCTTGCGAATTGGGGCTGCCTTATTACGAATTCAACGTCAAATCCACGTCCAAAGCCAAGGACGCCCTGTACAGTTTCAACCACGTGGCGCACCTGCGTGATGCGCAATTGGCATCAAATGGCCTGATTAGCCTTGACGACGTCATAAAGCATGAAAAAAGCCGACATTATGTTAACCCCGGTCCTCTCGGCAAAGCATTCACCAGCAAAAAACGCGCTGTGCTCCTCATCGACGAAATCGACAAAGCCGATATCGACTTCCCGAACGACCTCCTGAACGAACTGGAGGATATGAAATTCAGCATTTCGGAACTCGAAGGCCGTACCGATGAAGCAGAACGCACGATTCAAGCCGATCCCGCAAACCGCCCCATCCTGTTTATCACCAGCAACGACGAAAAAGACCTGCCCGCACCGTTTTTGCGCCGCTGTTTGTATTACCAGATCAAATTCCCGGAAGGCGATGATTTGAAAAAAATCCTGCGCGCACATATTGGCCTGGACGAGGTAAAACAAAAGGCGCTGGTTGACAAAGCCATTGAACGTTTTGAAGCACTGCGGGAAGAAATGAAATCGGGTGTAGGCGATGGCAAAAAATCATCCACCAGCGAGTTAATCGATTGGTATAGAGCGCTTTCCCACGACCTTAAAGATGAGGACGCTTTATTAAAACGCTTGGAAAACGAACTGCCTTTTCCTGGCGTGCTGATTAAAAATAAGGCTATGTACGAACGTTATTTGGCTCAATAACATGGAACAAACACAACGTTCGGAACTTCCATTTTTCGACCTGTTTTCAAGGGTGCGCGCTGCCGGCATCATGCTGACACGGGAGGACTATTCTGACCTCCTGAATGCCCTGAAGGCCCAGTTCGGCATGGACCTCGATAATCCGGACGATGTGCGCGCGCAAGAGCAACAGTTTATCCGCCTCGCCAAGTTTATCTGGACCCGTTCGGCCGCCGAAGAGGCGCTTTTTGAACAGGCCTGGGCGGAAAGCAAACAGTTCATCCTGAGGCAAATAGCCCTGGAAGCAGGAAAAGGCGCCAACGAAATTGCAACCGCGCAAGATGTGCTAAATGCCCAAAATAATGCCCCAAAACCCTTGCCGGTTGAGCCACCCAAACTGGAAACGCCAAACAGCAATTTAAAAGCGCTCGACGAGGAACTCGAAAACGAGGAGCGCGAAATCCCGCTTCCCGTCATTGATCCCGACAAGGAAACGCCGCCCTACAAGCCCCTTAAGCGTTGGTTCAAACTCGATCCCGATTGTTACGACCTCACCCTGCGCCAGATGTACCAGGGCTGGCGCAAGCTCGATCGTCCGACCAAAACCGGCTTAACGGACATAATTGATTTGCCGCAAACCATTCAGGACATCGCCCGTACTGGCATGTTCCTGCAAGCCGCTTATTTGCCCGAACTAAAAAACACCACCAAACTCCTGATTTTGGCCGACTCCCAAGGCTCCATGTTGCCGTTTCACGGTTTGTCGGAGCAAATCATTTTGGCGGCTAAAAAAGAAGGCGGCCTGCAATCGGTTGCGCATTATTTTTTCCTGAATTATCCGGAGAAAAACCTGTACACCAATGCCGCCCAAACCGAATTTATCACACAGAAAAAAGCCTTTGAAGACAGTTTGATCGGTCAAAACCCGGCCATCCTGATTATCAGCGACGCCGGAGCCACCCGCGGACGATTCAATCCAAAACGCATTGCTGCCACGAATTTGTTTATTAATTTCTTACAACAACATTGCACACGCCGTATCGTATGGCTCAATCCAATGCCCCAAAGCCGTTGGGAGGGAAATTCCGCGCAATATATTGCTGAGGACGTCTCTATGTTCGAAGCCTCAGCAGATGGTTTCCGTGCCGCCATCAACAAACTGAAATAAGATATGTACCAACAACAGATCACGGCACAAAAGATAGACGCATTTTGCGGAAAAGGGGAGTCCGGCCTGTACCGCGATTTTGCCATGCACGCGGCCGTGCTTTGGGTGTTTAATGCCGATTTGTTGTACCAGATGCGGGCCAATTTCCGGCAAGACGAACAAGGAAAACCCATGCCAGTGCCGCAGGAAGCGGTGGCGGATTTACTGTTGAGTTCTTTGGTGGAATCCTTGGGCCAGGGCTGGTTTGAATTTGATCCGGCCGCGCGTGAATTGCTGTTAACGGAAATCACCAATTCCTCGCGTTTCGGCAAAACCCGACTGGATGATCTTAGCGATTTCCTCTTGCAATACCTGGATCGGCGGCCCAATGCCAAGGGACTTGAAAACGGCGTTTTTGCCGAAATGCTGCATTGGAACGCCCTCATGCACGTGCGCCCACAGGAAGCCGCCGAGCGCATCGGATTAGCCTTGCGCGAAGGCAGCGAGCAGAAAAATGCCTTCCAACCCATTCGGATACAGCAGATTTATGAAAAAATCATGTTGCCTGTGCGGCATCAGCCCCAATTTAAAAACCTGGAATTATACATAGACGGCGCGGCCCAACTGGCGCTGGAACGACGGGGCGCTGCCGCCAAAGCCTTTGATCAGGTGAATACGGCCGAAATGCAATTCGGTAAAATCATCCTGAAAGTACCCAAATTAAAACCGATTAAAACTAAATTTGAACTACCCAGCGGCATCCTCCACGCAGCCATGTTGGCCGATGGAAAATGGATTGCAGCGGGTATGTACAACGGCTCGGTAGCGCTGGTGAATTTGATTTCGGGGGAGATTAAATACAAGGAAGTTAGCAAATCGGATGTAAATTCGGTACGCTTGAAGGAAAATAAGTTATTGGTGGCTTGTTTGGACGGGCAGGTGTATGTGTTTGATTGGACGAAGGCGGAGTGGGAGCAGTTGCTTTATCATAAGTTTGAGGAAGCAGTTTGGACGGCGGAGTTTGATGAGGAGGGGGATCGTTTTTTATTGGGAATGGCAAGCGGGAATGTGGAAATGTGGAGGCTTTCCTGGAAAGATTTGGAGCGTCGGTTTTATGCACATAAAAAAGATGTGATGGAGGCACAGTTTGCGCAAATTAGTGAAGTCTGTATCTCAATTTCTCTTGACCAAACATTGATATTAAGTAGATTTTCTGATAAAGAAATCATTGCATCATTTCGTGGAGAAAGGCCTTATTGGACATTTGCCCAAAACCCAATTACAAATGAGATCGCGATCGGAGAAGAAAATGGTTATATGACTATTGTAAAAAGCGATTTTACAAAAATACCAATTGTAAAACCAAGCTCAAAACGCGCTATCAATCAAGAAAAGGATCAAATATTTACACTTCCTCAATTAGAGAGTTTTCAAGCCCACACTCAAACCGTCCGTTCCATCTCCTGGCTTCCCTACAAAGATATATTCGTACTATTATCTTCCTCCACCGACGGCGGCATTTTAGTACATTCAACAGAAGGCGAATTATTACACACAATCCAGCCCCCCGGCAGCGAACAGGCCATGTGCGTGCAAATCGTAGAGGATAAAATCATGACTGCCACCGGAAGTACCTTGAATATCATTCCGGTACAAAGCGTATGGACGGCGTTGGATAAAGGGCAAAAACCGGAAGCGCCAAGGCAGGAAAAAGACACGGTAACGTATTCAGAAATAATCCTTTACGTCGTATCCAATGTAAACAGCAATACGGGAGAAACGAACTTTGGGCTATTAAAAGACTTGTTTAACGAGTCGCTAAACAGTACTAAAATTGACGAGGATGTTTACGACCTGGATGTAGCAGGCATGACCTTGCGCCTGCGCTTGTGGGAGGTGCTGCCGTCTGAATTGCAAAAAGGGCTACATCGGATTTATATGAGCAGCGGTTCGGTTTGTTTGTTTGTACAGAACAGTGATTTTGATCCAACGCTTGTTACGGCTGTTGAGGCAGTTACTTCCAATGTGATCGTGATTGATCAAAATATGCTTCTAAATATTTATGAGCGCCGGACTGCCAAGGGTTTTGATTTGTATCAGGTGATCCGTGAAAATTTGCGGGTAAAAGAAATGAATCGGCCGGAGCAGTTGTCAAGTTTTCAAGGGTCGTTTTCCAACAGCGAACCCGCATCTTCGGATATTTTGATGAGGATTTTGCCCAAATCACCGGGGTTTGGAGAGGAGGTGCCGAGGGCGTGGGTGAAATTAAAGAATGTTTTACAAGATGAGGGTCAAAATACCAATACGATTGATAAAGCATATTACTTAAACCTGTGTGAACAACAAAATGTCGATGATCCAAACAGCGCGCTCGATTTTTTACATAAAACAGGAAGTATAAGCCATTTAAAACTTTCAATAATTGGTCCTGTTATAATTTTGAATGTTAAATGGCTTGTAAGTCAATGCATCAAGACCTTAACAAGTGGGAAATATCAACTTGCAGTATCTGATTTCCAATTAAAAGACCCGTTCATTGTAATTCAGACACTTCGTGCCCTAAAAACTGTTTTACAAACAGAAAATGGAATTATTCTAATCCCTGATATATTTCCTGAAACTGCTGAGTCTACGCTACAACTTTCCCAAACCGCCTGCCCTACCCGCGTATTCCAATACGAACACCCCATCCAAAACATTCATTATCAAATATTTGCGCAATACTTTACTTCATTAAAACCGGATTCGCTGTCGCAAAACGGCGCAGTGATTACCAAGGGGAAAGCGCAAGTTGCCGTAATCCTAGATAAAACAGCGCGTACCATAAGCCTCTTAATCGACGGCCCCGGCAGCGGCGCATTACGCCAAGAAATCGAAACAAAAATTGAAGAAACGAATTCCATTGAACATCTAACGGCTGTAAAAAATGTCCCCTGCATTTGTTCTCAATGCCTAAGCGATAAAAAACCAACCCTATACCCTTACAACGAACTCATTGATTTTCAATCCAAAGGCGAAACAAATGTACAGTGTACCAAAAGCCGGGCGCTTGTCGCCATTCAAGACCTACTTGCCTTAGAACCGGCAAAAATCCGTATTCAAACACTGATTGAAACCTACACCAAAATCAGCAACGCGGATGAAAAACGGATGTTGGAATTGCTTGAAGGGAAAGATGATCCGGCTCGTATTGAATGGCTTGAAAAGGGATTGGTTGCATACCAATCAGTATGTAAAGTAATAAATATCAAAGGGGAAATCGGCACTGGCTTTTTAATAAATCATAATACAATCCTTACATGTAATCATTGTATTAGAAAACAAGATATTGAAACAGGTGCAACAATTGAATTTACTGAAATTAATCAACCCGCTAATAATTTTTCTTATGCATTAAGTTTGGCAAATTTTGAGTCCAGCCCAACTGAAATATTAAATTTTAGTAAAATAAATGTATTAAATACAGAGTCCAAGCCATTAACTACTTGGGGATTTATTCCAACAGATAAAAATATTTCTGTTCATGATAGGGAACCAGTGTTTATGATTCGTTATCATGAAGGCCATATAAAGGAAATAGATTTTAGTCCAAGTGTAATAATATCTTCATCATCAGATTTCATATATTATTCGTTTTACAAAAAAAGTTTTGGGAGTAGCGGTGGGCCAATCTTTAACATAAATTGGGATTGTATAGGTATGCATTTAGCATCTCAAGGATCTGAAAGTGGGGGAATGTTGATAAGTGAAGGCATGCCAAAAGAGCCAGCAAGGAAAGGAGTACGTATTAAAGCAATTTCAGAAATACTGACATTTAACAAATCTAATGCATTAAATCTAACAGCACAACTAACTGAGGCTAAACACTTATTAGAACAAAACAAAATTCAAAAATCTATAGAATCAATATTGACAATTGACAATAATTACAACCTAGGAAATCAAAACGAGATTAAAATACTAAAAAATAAGATGTCTAACGCAGACAAAAAAATATCCTCCAATATCATTCTATTTGAAGAGTATTTGCCAATAAAATTAAATATTTCGCTTGCACTACTTTCTATAATTGATAGTTGCATGCCTAGCAGCAATTTAGAAGAAAATATTCCATCAAGGGAATCTGACCTATCTTCAAAAAATTTGGAAATTATATCTTCTGACATTTATCAAAAAGTGAGTAATAATCAAATAACAGAAGCAATCTCTGATCTAAAAAAAGCAAACACGAGGTTTAACCTTAAAATTGAAGACAATATAATTTTAACTCAGATAAGGCTTTTAGAATTAGAGGAATCATTTTCAACCAATGTTATCACTAATGAAATGTACAACGTTTATAAATCTCAAATAGTTATGTCAATACTAAATATTTGTGAATCACTGCCCTCAAGTCATATAGTAAACTCTCAGGAAATAGCCAATCTGAAAACAGATGCTAATTATGGACATATATACAATGCGATTGAAAGCGAAGATATTTCATTGGCTTTCAACATGTTAAAAAATGAAAATCAAAGATTATCCATGGGCTACCAAAATGAAATAATTTTATTAGAAAACCAGTACAATGTAATAAATAAAAATAATGAAGCAAACAAGGATTTTGGTAGAATTAAAAAAGCTTTATTAAATATCACAAACAATATTACTAATAAAAGACACAGCCAGAATAAGGATCTCTCCAAAGGAGAAAAAGAGCCAATAGAAATCCTAGTTTCAATAAAGAACAAAATTAATCTTAATGAAATTCATGAAGCCTTTATAGAATTAGATTCAATTAGCGAAGAATGGAAGAGTGGTTTGGTAACGGATATTGTAATTTTACAGGGCCAATATAACCATGCCTTCTTAAATAAAAATTTAAACTTAATAAAACATGAAGACTTCATAAAAGTTGAAACAAAAGTCAAAACTGATCTTCTTGAAATAGTGAAACAAATAAAGTTGCCAGAATAATAAAAATGCACCCCCTTTCTCCCTTTTCTACCCTACTTTTGCCCCCACCATGGCTAAAACCCATCATCAACGAATCGTATTCGGATTAAAAGTCCGGCAGCTGCGCCAGGAACTGGGCTGGAACTTTGAGGAACTCAGCCGTCAAAGCAACATCTCCATTTCCTACCTCAACGAAATTGAGAAAGGCAAAAAATACCCGCAGCCGGAAAACCAGCAAAAGTTGGCCGAAGCGCTGGGCGTCACGCCAGAGTTTTTGACCTCCTTAGAACTCACCAAACAGTTCGCCCCGCTCGGCGATTTGCTCAAAACCAATTTCCTGAATGAAATCCCGCTCGACCTGTTCGGCATTGAAATTCAACAAGTTATAGAGATCATCGCGCGGGCGCCCGATCGCGTGAACGCTTTTATTTCGGCACTGCTGGAAATCGCGCGCAACTATTCGTTCCGGGAAGAAAACTTCTTTTTTGCGGCCTTACGCGCTTACCAGGAACTGCGGAACAACTACTTTGAAGAAATCGAAGAAGCGGCCGACGCCTTTGTGCAACAGTTCAACCTGCCCGAAAAAGGCGGGGTGCCGCTTGAGCGCTTGAAGGAAATTTTAAAACAGGCATTCGGGTACAAAATAGATGAAAAAACGCTGAATAATTACCCTGAATTGCAAAATTTGCGCTCGGTGTACAACCCCTCCAAACGCAAATTAATGCTGAACGAGCACCTCAACGAATCGCAGTTGACATTTCAACTCGCCAAGGAATGCGGCTTCAACGCCTTGCAACTCAAGGAGCGCCCATTGGCATCCAACATGCTGAAAATCAATTCCTTTGAGGAGGTTCTAAACAATTATAAAGCGGCCTATTTTGCCGTTGCCATCCTCATCAACCGCCACGCTTTTGTGGAGGATGTTGACCGGCTTTTCAAAGAAAAGCGTTGGAATCTATCCTTATTTGCCGAACTGTTAGACAAATACAAGGCCAGTCCGGAAGTGTTGTTTCAGCGCTTCAACTTGCTGACCAAGCATTTCAAACTCGACAAGGTGTTTTTTCTTCGTCAAATCCACGACCTCGACCGCGACGGTTTTGACCTCGACAAGGAACTGCACCTCAACCGCCGCCACCAACCCCACGCCAGCGGCTTGAACGAGCATTATTGCAGGCGCTGGTTATCGGTTGAGTTGTTGAAAAAACTCCAAACCATTCAGCAGAACAATAAGGACGCGGCGCCCATCTTGGCGGGCATCCAACGCGCATCCTTTTTAGACAGCGGTGAAGAATACCTCTGCATCGTTATGGCCAAACCCGGCTACCCCACCCGTGGCCGCAATGTCAGCGTCACCCTCGGCGTCCTGCTCGACGACCATGCGAAACACACCATCAAATTCTGGAACGACCCTGCTATCCCGCAGATGGTCGTAAATGTTACCTGCGAGCGTTGCAGCCTGCGCGATTGCGCCGAACGCGCCGCGCCGCCAACTGCCATTCAAAAACGGGAAGCGCGCAGACGTATGCATGAAGCGCTTACCAAACTCACGGAAAAATGATACAAGCCGATTTCCTTCAGTACCTCTACGAATTGAACCAAAACAACAACAAAGACTGGTTTGATAAAAACAAAACCCGCTATGAAAACGCGGTGAAAAAGCCCTGGGAACAAACCGTTGCGGCGGTCATCGAGCGTATTCGCTCCTTCGATCCAAGCATTCAGGCCAATGCCAAGGACTGTATCCACCGCATTTACCGGGACACGCGTTTTTCAGCCGATAAAACGCCGTACAAAAACAACGTCGGCGCCATTGTTACCCGCACGGGCAAAAAAGACATGGAGTATCCGGGCTATTACCTGCACGTTGAATTCGGCACACTGATGCTTGGCGGCGGCGCGTATTTCCTTGAAAAAGAGTCGCTACACCGCGTGCGCACGGCCATTGCCCAAGACCCGGAGGAATTCCGTTCCCTGATCGATGCGCCTGATTTTGTACAAAACTTCGGCGAATTAAAAGGTGAACGAAACAAGGTGTTGCCAGCCGAATTCAAAGCAATTGCGCAAAAAGAGCCGCTGATTGCGGGCAAACAGTTCTATTTTATGGCCGAAATGGATCCGGAAATTGTGCTGCGGGCTGATTTTGCGGAGTTTGCGGCAGGGTATTTTAAGGCGGCGTACGAATTGAATACGTTTTTAAGGAAAGCGATTTTGGGTTAACTTTTCACCGCCCCAATAAACGCCCGCACCCCATCCAACGGCGTATCCGGGTACACCCCGTGCCCAAGGTTCACGATATGTTTCCCGCCAAACTGCCGAATCATTTCCCGCGTTT
>JBAXTB010000171.1:0-11784 GCA_037130425.1 Bacteroidota bacterium | reverse complement strand
CCGAAGCAATCTTTTACCTCAAAAAAACAGTTCAAAACAACTGGAGTAGAGACGCGCTGGTGTCACAAATGAAGCAAAACCTGTACGCGCGTCAAGGGAAAGCCATTACCAACTTTGAGTTTACCTTACCCAAACCTCAAAGCGACCTTGCAATAGAATTGTTCAAAAACCCATACAATTTCGACTTTTTAAACATTGGCGATGACGCGCAAGAGCGCGAAGTTGAAAATGCCATGCTTCGCCATGCAGAAAAAGTGCTCATGGAATTGGGCCAGGGTTTTGCTTTGGTCGGACGGCAATACAAAATCACTATTGCGGACGACGATTATTTTATCGACCTGCTTTTTTACCACACTCGTTTGCATTGTTATGTGGTGGTTGATTTGAAAGGTGGAAAATTTAAACCTGAATATGCCGGTAAACTCAATTTCTATTGCTCGGCCGCCGATGATCTGTTGCGCACCGAGCCTGACCAAGCTACAATCGGGCTTATTTTATGCCGGGAAGCCGGAAAACGACCAGTTGTGGAATATGCCTTGCGTGATATCAACAAGCCGCTGGGCGTAGCAGAATATGTTCTGACGCACACACTGCCGGAAAACCTGAAAGATGTTTTGCCAAGCATTGAGGATCTGGAACGTGAACTTGATGATTTTGCCGGCGAGTAGTCGATATAAATCGAGGCTTCTCAGTGTTTATATTATCTGAAATGCTCGCGATCGTGACTTTGAGTTATCTGATGAGTACCCTTTGAAATTCAGCAGCTTAGAACAAATCATCTAACGCTAAATACAATATTTAAAGTTTTCAAATCAGCCTCAAAATCATCTATATCGTAATGTATAGGAATTTTCCGCCTGGCGATCTCTTTTTGAAATTGGGATTGATGCAACCCGGCGATCTGGCTTGCTTGAACGAGCGTCACCTTGTTATCCTGAAATAGTTCAATTGCTACACGAAGTTTCATTATACTGTGGCACTGATTTGTAATCATGATTGTGCATAACCCGACAATGCCCTCAATTCCGGTTTTTGAAATCCAATTACAATATCTGTTTTGGGAACGCCGAGATCAACTAATTCTTGTGCAATATCTGCTTCCGTATTATTTTGTTGAATCCAAATTTTCCCGTCAATTATATCAAGGTGAAATACGGTTTCATGAATAAAACGACCGTTTTCCCATCCTAGCGTTAAAAGTTGGAAATGATTGCCTTGTTTGTCTGCCACAACTTCATCCTTGAGCGTTGTAGGATAAGATGGAGGAATGGATGAATAAGATTCAAGGATCTTCAAAATAAGGTTTTGATAAATTGCTATTTTATCCATAATGTTATTGTAACTTGTTGAGGATCATAGACTAATAGTGAAATGCCCTTAGTGCTTATGATCGTTTGGACAAATTCTGTTGAGAAAAAGTCATCATAAGCGTTTTGTGGTACTGCCAGAACTACTTTTCTGCCGGGATCTAACTCTGATAAAGCTGTAACATAAACATCGTATTGGCCAATTGCTTCATAAAAAGAAGCCATCACAGCAATCGTAGTAAAACTTTTTATTTCTACAGCGATTTGTTCGGTCCCACGCTCTGCAGCAATTATTTTCTCAACACCTAAATCCGGCCAAATTGTTCGTCCACGCCATCTAAAACGCATTGGATCATGCGTGATATTCCAACCGTCTTTTTCAAGCGCAAGTCGTACTAGATCGTGATATAGGTCTTTTTTAGGCATCTTTTACGCAAAAATACAGGAAAAGTAGCAACAGTCAAGCATTATTACAAACAAATCCTACTTCATATACTCCCAAGCCGTCTGATACAACCCTTCCTTTTCACAATACTCCAAAAACGACGCGTAAAACTTATTATTCCCGATCGTCGCCGAGTCACCGATGACCACCAGCAACATTCTGGCGCGGGTCATGGCCACGTTCATACGCCGGTAATCGGACAAAAAGCCGATTTCGTTTTTGGGATTTGAGCGTACCAAACTCAGGTAAATTACATCGCGTTCCTGACCCTGAAACCCGTCTATCGTATTGATGGTGATTAGGTTATGTTGGGGTGAAAGCGCCTGGTCGGGCGACGAAGCGTCTTTTTTTGTACTCAAAAAACCGGCGAGTTGCGCATCCTCGCGGATCAGTTGTTCCAAATAGTTCACCTGCTCCCGGTAAGGCGATAAAATACCGATGCTGGGCCGGAATTCCGGCGAAAACGAATCCAATAATTGTAACAAATGCTCGCGCACCAGCAATGCCTCGTCGGGGTTGTAACGGCTGAGCGCGCGCGAGGAGTTGCCCCCGGCGGCTTGTATTTTTTCTTCAAAACCGGTTCCAGCCGTGTCAACAAACACCACGGGATCAAAAACGGTAGCGGTTTCGCCGTCCGGACTCAAAGCCACTAAGCGTCGCTCCCGCACGGACGTGTGCGCTTGCAAGGCATCTTGGTAAAAATAACGGTTCGAAAAGCCCATGATGGCGCCGTGCATCCGGTATTGCACCGTCAACAAATTCACGGCTTCGGGTATGCTTTCGACGCAGCGTTCGATCAACGTGGCGCTTAAACCATTGCGGGATGCGTCCATACTTTTGACCGTCGGCGGGAGTTGAAACGGGTCGCCCGCCAACACTACCCTACTGCTTTTCAGGATGGGAATCCAGGTGGCCGGCTCCAGGGCTTGCGCCGCCTCGTCAATCACGCAGGTGCGGAATTTATAACGTTCCAACAAGGGATGCCCCGCGCCCACGAGCGTGCAGGTAATGGCTTGCGCGCCACTTAAAATTTCATCTACCAGCCTGTTTTCCAGCGTATTAGCCCAGGCTTCCAGGTCGCGGGCCATTTTTTTCAGGTGCTCCCGTTCGCGACGTTCTTCGTGGCCGAAACTGCGTTTAAATTTATGCGCCTGCCGCCGACATTCAGCGGCTTCAATTTTTACTTTTTTAATGTTTTTACTTTCCGGATGCCTGCTCAAAATCGAATCCAGCGTATGCCCCATTACCTTGTCATCTACCCGACTGACATTGCCCACGCGCACCACCTCAATGCCCTGATCGGCTAAACGCTCGGTGAGCAAATCAGCCGCCGTGTTGCTCGGCGCTGTTACCAAAACCGTGCTTTCGCGCGTGCAAAGCAGTTTGATCGCAGCCACCAGCGTCGTAGTTTTACCCGTGCCCGGCGGACCGTGAATCACCGCCACATCGCGGGCATGGAGGATGCTGCGTACGGCCGCTATCTGTGATGGATTGAGCGATTGTTCCAGTTCGGCGGGTAAAGCCTCGTGCGCATCATCGGGATCAAAGGATGGACGCGGGGATTTGCCTCCTTTGGCGGGCGGCGACAGGATATTCCGCAATTCCGCCAGTCGGTCCCCCTTGGCTTGCATCACTTTTTGCAAAGCGCGCTCCATTTCGAGGTAACTGCGGTCGTCAAACAGCATATCAACGCCCAATTGCCCCATATTGATCCAGTCTGGTACATCGCGGGCATTGAGGATGATTTTCATGCGGTTGCGTTCCACATAATTAATGACTCCTTGTTTTTCCGGCTGGTCTACATGTTCCTGATTGGTAAAAAAACGCACGGTTTGGCCAGCACGCAACTGGTGCGGTTCGTTGAGGCGGGTTGTACGTTCCACCACGACAAAGGCTTTTTCGCCAAGGGCAAAACCCGTTTGCAACACATTGAGCGGGTACCAGGTGTAACCCTGTTCCACGCGCTCGCCGAGGGGCCGCAGCCGCACCGCTTTCAAAAACTGCTCAAGGTCTTCCTCTTTTTCCTGCCGCAGCAGACTGAGGAGTTGGGTAAAATGATCCATTGAGGGCAAAGGTCTTTTAAGGGCGCCGAAAAAACATATAAAGGGGCCAAATATTTAAAACAATCAAAATTTTGGAATAAACCCTACGCGCCCCTACTCCCCGCGCTCCAACAAAAACGCCCGCAACGCCTTCAATTTATCCGAATTGATCAAATCAACGCCCTGATCGCGTAAAAACCCCCACATCTTCGGATTGTCCGGCGCGGCCCAAAGCCTGACTTTTTTCCCTTCGGCGTGGGCTTTTTGAACCAGATCTTTTAAGCGCTGCAATTCGGCCGGGTCAACATCGCCTTTGCCGTTCCAATGCAACACATTGCTGTAATCGGTGCTGACGACCGGCATGAGCGCAGTCGGTATACCGCGGCCAAGGTCGCTCGGCAAACCGTCCAAGGCAGCCGGTTTGAAGGCGTCTTTTTGAATAAGTTCCAAACTTGGCCTTCGACCGGAAATAAAAATCTTAACGGGTTTATCCGCTTCGTCGCTGCTGTCGCGCACCATGCTGATGATGGATTGAAAGGCTTGCAATTGCTCTCGGAGTACCTGATAAGTCGGTTCGCCCGCTGTTTTAAAATCGATCATCAGGTAAAAAAAGCCGGGGTCATTTGGATAAACCCTGCCTTTGTTGGCCAAAATACGCGCCTGCAAGGGTCGGAGGTAGAGGTTGCGCAGGGTCTTGGCGCTATCTTTCCGAAGCGGTCGGGTATGCGCAACATATAATTCGCCGTCTATCAGGAAAATATCGGCCTCTACTTCCGTAAATCCGTTGTCAAGCGCATCCAGCAAAGGACGCTTGTGCGCGTAATCATTGTGCGCATGCGCGTGGCGCAAGGGCCTTACCTGGCAAAACAATTGCGCCGGCAGGATAAACAGGGCGAGCGTGACAAATTTTAAGTATCTCAATGTTGCATTTTTAAAGGTCAAGACTCAAAAGGCGTTCCTGCACTTTGGCAAGCATAAATGGTTTAACATCGGTCATTTCTTTTACGTCCAAATAGGGCAGTCGGATTACGAAATGATGCCCGTTTTCATCCACCCAATCGTCTACCGTGCGCCCATCTTTTGTACACATAAAGGTGATCGCCACCCTGTCAACATGTCGAAACAGATCCAAAATATACAAGGTGTCGATTTTATCGGCAACATCCTCTTCCGCAATTTTGAGTACTTTCATGGTGCAAATTTTTACAAATGTACAAGTGAATGTGTTATTTTACTGCATTTTGCTGTTGTATGGAGGCCGTGGTAGGCGGTTTTGTTCCGGCCTGACCAAGTTTTCCGGCAGGTAAGGGTAACTGAATAGTTTACGTTGCTCTTCTTTCAGACATTCACCGATGGTACCTTTGAATTGAATGATATAAGAAACGTTTTTTTCTTCCAGATACCTGATGTTATATCGGCCAAACTGCCCCTTGGTGGTCGTGCCGTATTTCCAGACCTCTCCGGGCAAAAGATGGAAAGTAGCGCGGCCAGGGTGGTTACAAGGGTACCAGCCGTCCTCGTTTGCAATCAAAGCATATTGCTCGGCTTCGTCAATTTCTGTCAGGCGTTTTTGTAACTTGGCGGCTTCTTTGGGGTTAAGTTGGGGCTCCAAGATCAAATTTGCGTTTTGGAATAATCCGATTGCCAGCAATAAACCAAGCCCCAGAAGCAACAAGGGATGCCGTGTTTTTGCGCTGCGCATATTCTGCTTTATTTCAGGTTTTTCCGCTCCCATAAACTGAAATTTTAATCCGGTTCAATGATAAAAATGCTTATTTCTTGATCTAAATCAGCATTTTTAACTAATTTCCACACAAAAATATACCTATTTGTTATAATAAAAAACTTTTTGAGAAAAAATTATAACAAATAATCATTCTCTTGCAAAATGGACTCAAATCAGATAGAACAAAGCCAGCGTTTGAAAAAACTCATTAAAGCCTTGGGCATCAATCAAACATTGTTTGCCAAGAGCCTTGGTATGACACAACCAAATATCAGTCGAATGATAAGTGGGGAAGGAAAAGTATCAGCTGAGGTATTAAATCGCATAACAATAACATATAAAAATATAAACCTCCATTGGCTCATTACCGGCGATGGAGATATGTTTTTGGAGACGGCGCAGGAAAAAGATTCTCAGGTGAATGAGCCTTCAATCGCAATTCAAAAAGGCCAGGGTCGGCTGGAGGAACTGGAAGCGCGGGTGGATCGGCTGGAGGATGCGATGCGGCGCCTGACAAAGGATTTTTAAAAAGTAGGCTGTTTTATAAGTCCTTTTTTTAGCAACTTGAGGATCGTTCACAAAATATTATTCGGATGACAGCGTGTATTGAGGCTGTATCATAAAGTACCACGAGATTCTTTCGCCAAATAAAAAGTTGAGATCGCGCCCAATTGAGGGGGTGACTGGCAGTCAACCCCTCAATACGACCGGTCATCCGAATAATATTTTGCGAATCATCTGTTATATGTTTATAAAACGGCTTGTGAGACAGCCTCCATTACATACCCTACTTTCGATAAGAAATCGCACAACCCACCGACCGTGTTTCAGGTCGCGCTACGGGTTTGTTTTGCAACAATTGGTCTACGGCTTCGGCTACAAAAGGAGTAGCCGAAGCCGGATTGGCTCCGTTGTCGTCGATGCCGCCGCTGTATTTGATGCGCCATTGCTTGTTTTCCTGCCAAATCACAAACGCGTGCGGCGTATGGTCGGCGCCAAAGTCTTTGCCAACCTTCTGCATCTTATCCTGCAAGTAAGGGAAATTAAATTGTTCGCTTTTGGCTTTTGCCTGCATGTCGAACAAATGCTCTTCCTCGTAAACGGTGGTGTCCATTGAGTTGACTGCAAGTAAGGGCACGCCGAGCGGTTTGCAGGTTGCATTCAGTGCATTGAGGCGACCGGAATACAATTTGGCAAACGGACAATGGTTACACGTAAACACGACGATAAATCCTTTGGCTGTTTTATAATCCGACAAGGAAACGTATTTGCCGTCGATGTTTTGCAGGGTAAAATTAGACACCGTTTTTCCGATCGCCCTTGAACCTGAAAGCAGGAATCCTGTTGAAAAAACGCCAATCAAAAGCAGCGCGCCTAAAGCAAGCCGAACCTGAAACGCATGGTTATTTGACATCTCCTTTCACGAATTTTTTGGTGATGGTATGCTTATTCATGTCGATGATGTTTACAAAATAGATACCGTTCCGCAACGTGCTAATGTCAATATCATTTTTTGATTGCGGCTGCGGCAACATGTATAAGGTTCTTCCCTCCGCATTTAAAATACGCACATAATACAATTGCATGTTTGGGTCTTCGGTTTCCACCACCAAGCGGGCGCCCGCCGGATTTGGGTACACGTTGACGGAATTGGCATCTGCCGGTATCAGGTTTGATACGCCAGTGGTCGGAATCGAATAATCGGAAGGCACCACCACAAACTGCCGCATCATGCCTTCGTCTTCATGGAAGAGAATATGGCAGTGGTACATAAACGGCCAAATCGTGTCATAATACGTATTAAAAGTTGTGATAAACCGCACTTGGGAATAGTGCCGCACATACACCACATCTTTCCAGCCCCGCTGGTGCGGCGGCGGCGGATTTCCGTTGATGTCGATAATTTTAAACTCAATATCGTGGATGTGGAACGCGTGCGAACCAATGGAACTATCGCGCAGCGTCCAGATTTCGGTGCTGTCGACGCGGATATAATCGTCGGTTCTGTTAAAATCGAAGTAGGCTTTGTTGATCCATGATTTTGCCGTTAAAAACCCGCTGCTTGGGTCGTCCGCCATGACTTTGGTACGTTTTCGGGTTGCTAAAGCAGGATCAATCGTGGTATAAGGCAGCAGTTTTGCCGGTAAAGCCGTAATCGGATTGGCCGTTGGCGCGCCAATATTGATGCGCAAAATTCTAAAAGTACGGCGCCCCAATTTATTCCCGAACGGGGCGGGCGTTTGAGGCGGTTCGCTGCCGTTTAAGTCCTGCTGGTTGCCAAATTCGGCATTGAAAGCCATCAAATCCACGCTACTCCCTTGTTGTCCGCTCAGATCAACCATAATTTCGTAACGCTCGCCCACGGCCATCAGCAAGCGGGTCATCACGACGGGCGTATCTAAGAGGCTGCCGTCGTTTCCGATGACATAAAATTTTCGGTTATCCGAAAATCCGATGTTGTAGGCGCGCTCCTGCGCAATATCAAGCAATCGAAACCGCACCCATTGCGCCGGGGCCGTAAATGCGGCATTTAGCACGCCGTTGGTCAAAACCGTATCGCCGTAATGCGAATTAACATCCACCAATTGATTGGAACTGTTGAATTTCCGATCCGTTATGGCCAGCGGAATGTCGTCGACGCCATAAGTGCGGGGCAAGGCCAAAGACGATTCGATGCTGTCGCGCACGATGATAAACCCGCCCAAACCGTGGGTAAGTTGTTTTTCGGTCATCATGTGCAGGTGTGGGTGGTACCAGTACGTGGCCGCATGGTTTGTTACTTTCCAGTAAGGTTTCCATATTGTGCCGGGCGGAATAACCTGGTGCGGGCCGCCGTCCATGACAGCGGGCAGGTGGAATCCGTGCCAGTGTACGGTAGAAGTATCGTTGAGCCTGTTGTGTACGTTCAAATAAACGGTGTCGCCCTGGTTAAAAATCAAGGTTGGGCCCCACCAGTTTCCGTTAAACGCAGAGGTAATGGTCTGCTGGCCGGGGTAAAACTGCTTGAACGTGTCCTGCATCGTCAGGTTGTACACCGGGCCGGTCAGGGTGTCGGGTATCCACAAGGGATTGAATTGTGCGTTTGCTTTTTGCGCTGCGCACAGCAGGAGCGCAAGTGTGCCGATTTGGATAAAATATTTCATAATGCGTGTTTTGATTAGTGTTGAACAATTATTTTACCGGCAGCCTGGCCATCTGTGCGGATGAAATAAACGCCGTTGGGCCAATTACCGGTATCAATCATCGGGTTGTGTTGCGTGCCGGCATACACGGATACGCCTTGCGCATTTATGATGTTCAACAAAGAATAAGTATCGCCTTGAATGTGCAATTGCGCATCGACCGGGTTTGGAAACACCGAAATTGTGCGCGCCGAAAGCAGGGCTTGTTCCGTTCCGGTCGTGACCGGGTCTTGCAGGATGCTGGCCGAAATGGTGGGCGCTTGTGTAAAAGCGTCAATTCCATGCGTCACTTTCAACACAGGATAACGGTTGGCGCCATTGTAGAATTCGTAACTTGTGGCGTCGTTGTTGGTGATGCTAAACGCACCCGCATTGTCTCTTTCATGGGTAATCCGCTTGATGCACAATACGTTGTTCAAGGTAACGCCATTCGGCAAAATCAGGGCGCCTTTGGCCAGCGGAACAATCGAATCCTGCCCGGCGGCGATAACCGTCAGCATGAAAAAACTGAGTTCAAGTTTAAAATGAAATGAGTCGGTCAGAATTGGGCTGTTCAGGCCGAACGGGAATGAAAACACCTGTTGGGGATCGGAATATTTGGATGCGCCAAGAAAGCCGCTGCCGGTACCTACTTTGTACAAGGCGTTGTTATTCAACAGACTATAATAGGTGTACGCGCTGTCGCTGTTGTTAAAAGCCGCAACATCAGCCGCCGCAAACACACTGTCGAACGGGGTGGCCGCCGGCGCAAGATACGACACGGTAAAAGCGTCGTTTTCAGTCGTCCAGCCGGCGTAATTCCAGGTTTGGTTTCCCGCCGCAGCCACCGGATCGACATACTGAACTAAAGAGATGGAATCAACATTTTTTAGGGTAAATACGTCTCCCAACTTGGGAACAGCATTGGAGACGGTAAGCACCGTTTGAGCAGAGGCCGACAGGCAAGCAGCAAGCAGAAGGACCAGAACAAAAAACTTGGGCATGACAGTTTTGAGCATTTTTGTGAAATGTTTAAGTTCGCACTAAACACCGCCTGAAAGGCAGCATTGCTGCAAAATTGTCGGATGCCGTTTCCGAAAGGAAAAAATTGAGATGTAAACAGGGAAGTCTGCGAAGAATGCGCGAGGAGGGGCAATTTGAACCTGTTTACCCGCCTATTTACCAAACGACGTAAAAAAGTAATCCACATAAGTATTGCCGATCGGAATATCCCGCTCCGCAATCGTAATGGTTTTATTGCGCACCGACAGGATTCGGATGCTTGGCACAATAAAAGAGCGGTGTACGCGCATGAAATGATGCGCGGGCAAGGAATCCGCAATTTCTTTCATGGTCATGCGCGCGGTCACGGTTTTTCGGTCTTTGATATAAATTTTAATGTAATCGCCCACGCCTTCGATGTACAGAATATCGGACAATAGAATTTTGATCAATTTGAAATCCGCGCGGATGAAAATCTCTTTTTGCGAAATATCCGATTTGTGCAAAAACTGGTAATAATCCTGCGCTTTTTCAACGGATTGCAGAAAACGCTGCTGCTGAATGGGTTTCAACAAATAATCAATGGCGTTCAATTCATAACTTTCAAGGGCGTAATCGCTGTAAGCCGTGGTAAAAATCACCATCGTATTTTGCTGCATTGTTTTGACAAAATTAATGCCCGTGATGGACGGCATTTTAATGTCTAAAAAAAGCAAATCAACCGGAAACTTGCGCAAATACTTCAGCGCCTCCGTGGGCTTGGTAAACGTTTTTTGCAGGTTAATATAATCCAGGTCGGCGCAAAATGTTTCAATCACATTCAACGCAAGTGGTTCATCGTCAACGGCAATGGCGTTTATCATGATAGTTGAATTAAAAGTGAAACGGAAAAATCCTGATCGGTTTCGCTGATGCTGAGCCGGTGCTTGTCGGGATACATTAATTCGAGGCGGTTTTTGGTATTTTCAATGCCTAAGCCGTTGGTTTCCGTCACATCATGTTGCATGGTCACTTTGTTGTTTTTAGTGTCCAAAAACAGGTCATTTCCCTTTACCTCAATTTTGATATTAATGTTGCTATTCTGCTCAGCATTTACGCCGTGTTTGAAGGTGTTTTCAATGAACGGAATCAGCAACAATGGCGCAATGCGTTTGCCGGTAAAATCACCTTCAACCTTAAATTGAAACGGCACACTTTGGTCAAAACGCACTTTTTGCAAATCAATATAATGCCGAATAAACATGATTTCTTTTTCCAACGACACATAATCCAACTGGGTGTCTTTCAGCGTATAACGCATGATTTCGGCGAGTTTACCAATCATTTCGGCCCCTTGCGGCGATTTCCCGATTGTTACCGAATAAATGCTATTTAAGGTATTGAATAAAAAATGCGGGTTAATCTGGGTTCTCAAATAAGCGAGTTGCGCCGATATGCGCTCGTTTTCCGTTTTCTTCCAGCGGTCATTGAACCTCAAACCGATAGAGGCCGTTAGCGCGACGCTAAACATCAACAAACTATTGGCAAATGACAAAGGAATTGTGTCGCGCAGGATGGGGTCATTGAATAAAATATCGCTTGGCGGATGAAAAAAGGACATGATAAACATCGGAATCGTGATGTTTATCAGGATGCTGGCCAAAATAAGGCCAACGTAGGCGCCAATACGTTTGTAAAATAAATAGCGCGGGATAAAAATAAAATAATTGAGGTAAAAAATGGCAACGAGGCCGAGATTGGCCGCCATAATGGGCAATAAATACAGATTTCCAAACTTAGGGCCAAGCGCCTCCGGAGGCTTCGGGGAAAACAGCAAGGGAAAAGACAAAAAGGTTATCCAGCCTAAAACATGGATAAATATGTTGAATCGGTTATCCTTCATTACCTACATTTTCGGAACAAAACAACGGTAGTTTTTTAATAACTGCTTCGTTTTGAGATGAATGCGGGGTATTTATCGGTGAAATGAGATGGATTGGATTTAGAACGGAATGGGGTTGGCTCAAGGATTTAAGAATTTAAATTACATGGTTTGAGATTACATGGTTTGAGATTACATGATTTAAGATTACATGATTTAAGATTACATGATTTAAGATTA
>JBAXTB010000170.1:0-11872 GCA_037130425.1 Bacteroidota bacterium | reverse complement strand
CCTTTTTCCCCTGCCAAATGCGTCAAAAACTTGTTCAATCCTTGCCATTTGGCGTCATCCAAGTCATAACTGATGTTGTTTCGGAAATAAGCCTCCACATCAAAACCTGGAATAGTGGCCAATATTTTAATCAGTTCGGGCAGGTGATCCAGTCCGGTTTGCAAAGCCGCGTTAAATATCGTAATGAATTCAGGATCAAGGGGTTTTACGCTTACCCAGGCGGCAAATACAAAAGGAAGTCCCGTCCAGGCAGTCCAGGCGCTGCCAAGGTCATAAATATAAGGATAGCGGTTATCCAATCCAATGGTGCGGTCGCCGATGATGAGCGCGGCAGCATCGCCTTGAATCAGGTTTTCAAAACCTTCGGTGGCCGGGATAAACTCGGGCTGAATGTTCCAGTATTCGGCGCAGAGCAGCCGGGTCAACATAACAGAGGTACGGGAATGAAAGTCAAGGTAAATGCGCTTGATTTCATGCAAAGGTTTTTCTGAAAACAGGCAAACAGTTTTAACCACTCCGGTAGAGCCGATGCAAAAATCTGATATTAAATGCGCTTGCGGCAATTCAGGAATGATGGCCACTGGCGTGAGCGCCAAATCAGCCTCGCCTACCAGTAGTTTGCGGGCGCATTCCGACGGAATATCCAAACTGAGTTCAATTTGGTCGCCCAATGCACTGCGGTAAATGCCGTAAATAAAAGGCTTGGTGTTCAGGTAACTGACGGCAGATATGCGTATCATTCCGCTGTAATTTGCTGTGAATTAATTGTTTATACCAAAATTCCGTTCAAGTGCTCTACGCTGTTTTCGGCCTCAAAGATGAACTGGCCGTCTTCTAACCTCACAATATAACAACCCGTATTTACGTGGCGCGTACCTTCCATGTTCGTCAGTGGCTGGGCCTTCATGAGCGTTACCAGCGCGCGCATGGTGCGCCCGTGTGCGCATACGAGTAAGCGCTCGGCCGGACGCGTGTGCAACCAATCAATAAATCGTTGCAAGCGTTCCCCAAGTTGATGCGCTGATTCGCCGCCGGGAATAGCGGCGTGTAAATTACCCGATTGCCATTCGTTTATCATGTAGTGATACATGGCCATGGTTTCAGGCGAACTTTCTACGCCTTCGTGCTCGCCCCAGCATATTTCGTTGATGTCCGGCATTTGAATCCACGGGATGCCGTCTGCAATAAAAGGCGCTACCGTTTGGTGGGTTCTTTTGAGTGCGGAAGTGACAACTAATTGAAAATCAAGGTCTTTGTAATGATTGTAAAAAGCCTGTGCCTGCTCCTGGCCGGTTTCGTTGAGGTCGGTATCTACGCCGCTGCCCTGCACGATGCCCAATTTATTAAAAGTAGTTTCTCCGTGTCGGAGTATGTGAATTAGCATGATTTGGGTTCAATTGAGCATTTAATTGTTGGAAATGACAGGCAATTCGAAATAGCCTTTGAATTGTTTGTCCTCTTCAAAAACAGTGTCGGTGTAGTCCTGAAGGATGTTGTACAGCGTGTCGCGTTCAATTGGGCGACGCCCTACCCTGCGGATCATCTCCACCAATTCTTGTGTGTTGAGCGCAGGATTTTGCTCTTCCGAGCCAGCCATAGAGTATATTTTGGTCGTATCGTCAATGGTGCCGTCAATGTCATCTACGCCGAATGCCAGCGACATTTGGGCGATATTGCGACCAATCATCGGCCAATAAGCCTTTACGTGGTCAAAATTGTCGAGGTAAATGCGGCTGATGGCGTAATTGCGCAGGTCTTCGATGGAGGTACTTTCCGCGATATGGCTCATTTGGTTGCCTTGGTTGCGGAATTTGAGCGGGATAAATGTTTGGAAACCACCCGTTTTGTCCTGCAACTGCCGGAGCCGTTCTAAATGGTCGATGCGGTGGTGAAATGCTTCGATGTGGCCGTATAACATGGTCGCGTTGGAGCGCATACCCAATTCGTGCCAGACCTCGTGGATGCGCAACCACTGATCGGCGTCGCATTTGTCGGCGGCAATTTGTTCCCTGATTTCAGGATGGAAAATTTCAGCGCCGCCGCCCGGCATACTGTCTACGCCCGATTCTTTAATCATGCGCATACCGTCCTCGTAACTCACTTTCGCCTTTTTAAAAATATAGTGGTATTCCACCGGCGTGAGCGCTTTTACATGCAATTCCGGGCGATGTTCCTTGATTTTTTTGAAAAACTCAAGGTAAAACGGCAGGTCATACTGCGGCAACACGCCGCCAACAATATGCACTTCCGTCACCGGCTTTCCGTCGTATTTATACACGATGTTGAGCATATCTTCCATCGAAAAAGCCCAGGCATCGCTGTCGGCGCGTTGTTTAATCAGGCGCGAATAGGAGCAAAACTTGCAATCATACACACAAAGATTGGTCGGTTCGATGTGGAAATTTCGGTTGAAATAGGTGCTGTCACCGTTTTTCTTTTCCCGAATATAGTTAGCCAAAACGCCCAAATAAGCCAATTCGCCGTGTTCAAACAGGAAAACACCTTCTTTTTCGGTGATTCGTTCCCCATTTTTGACTTTTTCAACAATGGCTTTGTGGTCGGCGCTCAGGGCCTGATCGGCAAGTAGAATATCAAGTTGAGAGGTATCGCGCATAATAAACAATTTGCTTATAAACAGATTGAAAACCCGCTTGTTCAAAGTTTTCAATTATTTTTGAAAAATCAGAAACTGGACTATTGAAACTTAATGAGTTCCATTAGTTTTTTGGCGTTGGTTGAATTGGAAAAGTCGGTTTCGAGCACCGTTTTGCGCTCGTTGATGCGGCTTTCTTCAAACGGGATATTAATAAGCGCTTCCACCGTTTGCCGAATGGCGGAGGCGGAATTCCGCACATAGCACAGGTTTTCAAGGCCCGAACCGCTCACCATCAAGTCGTTTACAATGCAAAAACGGCCGCGGAACAGCGCGTTAATCAGTTTCAATTTAACCCCGGCCGATTGGAAAGAAACCAGCAGGTTGATCTGCGCTTTTTGAACCAGTTCGTTCATTTTGCGCTCGTCGGGGTTTTCTACCAACGTAATATGGTCGTATTTTTCTACCAATTCGCGGAGGCGCCAGGAGGGTTCCATGCCGGCAATGATAAAGGGAATATTGAGGTCTTTGAATACTTCTGTGATAAGCCAGGTGGCAGCGCGTTCATTGTCGGGCACGCTGAGTTTGCCGTGGAAAAGGACATATTCGCCACGTCCAACCAAGCTCTGCACCGAAGTATTGGGGTGAAAAGCCGGGATATAATGCGTATTGGCCTTCATAGCCCGGTAGTAGGACTCGTCGTTGGTTGAAAGCGTGATGATTTCATCGGCGTGCAGCACTACTTTAGGCTCAATGCGTTGAAGTTTAATGCTTTCGGCGAAGTAATAGACCTTTTCAAACACATCCGTGGTGGCCGCCAGGTTGGACAGGCTTTCGTAGTATTGCCATTCCACATTGTGCATCCGCACGAGTTTTTGCTTGGCGCGCAGGCGTTTGTTCCAGATCAGGGCGCAGGTGTGCATACCCTCAAACAGGACGGGGTGCGGGTCTTTTTTCAGGCGTTTGAGCAAGGCGCTGCTATCGCGCGTGGCCATGATGAAAGGCAAAAAACTGGCCTGATACACCATGTTGCGGCTGCGCTTGTAATAGTACACCTCGTGGCAATAATTGGCCAATTCGGGCTGCGGCGTGCGGGTACCGTATTGAAAACAATGTAAAATCACCTTAACTCCTTGCTCATGCAGCGCTTTGACCTGGTTAAAGATCACAATCACGCCACCATAATTGGCAGGGTAAGGAATATCAAAAGAAACAACGTGCAAAAACATCAACCGAATTTTAGAAACTTCTTAAAACTACATCAAATGGGTAGTCAAAGATAAATATTTTTTCAGGCAGGCAAAATTACCCCCTTTTCCAAACAAAAAGAGGAGTGCGGCGGTTTTCTTATTTTAAAATTTTGCCGAACCCGTCGATTTGAGGTCTGAACATGAAAACGCCTACAATTTTTTTATGAATTCTTAGTAAATTTTAATTTAAAATACTTGTTTTTTCTTTGGCAATACCTTTACCTTACAGGTACTTTTTAGGCATTTCACATAACATTCCAAATTATATTGTTCACTAAACGAAGAGAATATGAGGAACATCACATTTGAAAAACTTCGCAAAATCAAACATGCTTTACCGGAAGGGAGCATCACATCCATTGCCACTGATCTTCAGATCGACGAACAAACAGTACGAAATTATTTTGGGGCACATAATTATCAGGACGGGAAATTGGTTGAATTCCATTTAGAGCAAGGGCCACAGGGCGGCATTGTCCACCTCGAAGATGATACGATTCTGAACCGCGCTCTCCAGATTTTGGGTGAAAAATCCGTATCTTAGCAAACCAGTACAACATTATATTGTTTGCCAACCAAATGTAGGAAGGGAAATCGCCAGTAAGAGGAGGTTTCTCTTCTCTTTATTTTATTCACCGGGGTTCATATACAAATGTCATTGATAATGAATTATTTGTAGTTAATTTTAGCCTCGTTACTTTTTTGTCTTGACACAAAAAAGTAACCAAAAAAAGTCAAGGCTCTATTCAAATCCAACGATTTTGCTGCCATCTCCGGCGGGTTCGCAACCAAACTCGCCCCTCCTGCGTCGGGGCTCAAACATGGTTGCTCTCAACCGCCTCCAATGGCGCAAAATCGGGATTTGAATAAGGCCGGAGCCAGCCAAAACTGAAGACCTCACGAAAAAAGATCCCGCCTTATAAATCAGAATGACTCATGTTTGGAAAGCAGCGATCTCGGTCGAATTACAGATAAAAGATCACTGTTAATTCCCGAAACGCCTCCGAATACTGCTCACCTGTTTCATAAATAACCATTTGGGAGCGCTCAAACCGATAAGGATCGCGCTCGAATTGTAACAAAAGCCGCTCCACCGCTTTGCCCGGCCTGCCTGAAACTTCCAGTATTTTAGTACAATAAAGTCCGCAAGTGGCCGCGAATTCACGCAAACGATTGCCTTCCTGCACCGGTAAAATGGCGCAAAATCGTCCGCCAGGAGCCAGGTGTTTCAAAACAGCAGAAACAAGATCGGTTTGATTCAGGCTCACCGTTTGGCGTCCCAAACGTCGTGCTTCAAGAGGCGCCGCCACGGTTTCGGTAAAAAACGGCGGGTTGCTGACAATAAAATCGAACAAAGGCAAATTGGGCAATTCCTGCACCGGCATTTCAAACAAGGTAAGCCTCGGCGCCCAGGGAGAAGCCTCAAAATTCCTGCGCGCGCAAGCGGCCGCGCCTGTGTGGATTTCAACAGCTGTTATATGGGCAAATTCCGATTGTTGGGCCATCATCAGGGCAATTACGCCGGTGCCTGTGCCAATATCGAGGATGCGGGCGGCTTTGTCGGGTTTTGCCCAGGAGCCCAGCAGGACGCTGTCGGTCCCAACCGGGTGCCCTACCCCATCCTGGTCGACGGTAAATTGTTTGAACCTGAATGGCGGCGACGGCATAATTAAGAGCGGTTGCCAAAGATCAAACTTCCAATACGCACCATTGTGCTGCCTTCAGAAACGGCGGTTTCCCAGTCGCCCGACATGCCCATCGAGATTTCTTTAAAGGCGGGCTGATCGGCAAAAAACTGCTGTTTCAGGCCATTAAATATAGATTTTAATTGCTTGAATTCCTGACGCACGGTTTCGTGATCATCCGTAAAAGAAGCCATGCCCATCACGCCACATAAGCGCACGTGCGCCATTTTTTTGAAAGCATCGCTTTGCAATATTTCGGTTGCTTCTGCTTCATCCAAGCCGAATTTGGTGTCTTCTTTTGCAATATGAAACTGAAGCAAACAATCAATTACCCGATCGTTTTTGGCGGCCTGTATATCAATTTCCTGCAACAAACGCAGGCTGTCGACCGAATGAATCAGGTGGACAAAAGGGGCAATATACCGCACTTTGTTGGTCTGTAAATGACCGATCAAGTGCCATTCTATGTCTTTGGGCAGCGCCGCGTATTTGTCGAGCATCTCTTGTACGCGGTTTTCTGCAAACGCGCGTTGGCCCAAATCATAAAATTCCTGAATACGTGCGGGCGGATACGTTTTAGAAACAGCGATCAATTGTACTTGAGCCGCCGATAATTTCGTTAACAGTTCTTTAAACATAAAAATAGCGTCGGTCAAAGGTATATGATCTGCTTGTGATTGCGCAAAATGCTGCATGTCTGTTTAAAAATGTACTGCAAAATTGGGTTTTAAATTACCTTAGCATGAATTTTGTGGCATATTCTTTATCTCCCAACTTCCTCTTGTCGATTTTTAATTTATAATCACAGCATGGTAACATCCATCAACAAAACTGGTTCGCTTTTAATCCTGTTTTTTTTATTTTGTTTTGCACAAACACTTGTCGCACAGCACCTTAAATCAGATCAAAACAATATCACCCTCGCTACTTCGCTCGCCGGTAGCGCCACCATCAGTCCTGTTCCGCCGGTTTGCCCCAGTTCGGTGGTGAATCTTGAAGTCACGTTCACCGGACAAGGCCCCTGGAACTTCGACTTAATTGAGGGCGGCGTTTTTCTGACGCCGATCAGCACCAGCGACAACCCGACTTTTATTCCGGTAACGCCATCTGGAAACACCACTTATACCATCCAGAATTTTATGGACGCCAATGGGCCGGGAATTGGATCGACTGTTTCGGTGACGATTTTACCGACGCCCGTTGCGGTTATGAGTTTAGTAAGTTCGGATTCGATTTGTGCAGGTTCCGGCGCGGTATTTTCTATTGCGGTTAGCGGAGGATCGGCGCCATTTAGTTATGTTTACTCCATTAATGGCGTAAACCAGTTACCGCAAACGAGCACAAAAAATCCGATTGTTTTTTCAACATCCGGCTTGAATTTGGATGCCACCATTGCCTTGGTTAGTCTTAGCGCAAATGCTTGTGTCGGAACCGTAAGCGGCGCTTTTCCGATCACCATCGGACCAAGTTTGAGCGCCGAATTGCAGACTGGGACGACTTTAATATGCGCCGGGCAAACCGAAATTATCGACATAAATTTTATCGGAACGGGGCCGTTTACCTTTGAATATGCAGAAAACGGCGTTGCGCAGGGGCCGATCACCACGATGGATCAGCCTTATGAAATTTCGGCAACGCCCATTGCAGATACGACTATATTTAAATTGCTCCACGTGAGCGCAAACAACTGCGATGGGACGGCTTTCGGGGCAGATACCCTGATTTTAACGCCCCCGCCAACAGCGGTTTTGAGCGGAAGCACGACGATTTGTCCGGGCGACTCTGCCGGTTTAGTTGTCAATTTTACCGGCACAGGTCCTTATTTGATTCAATATACAGCCAATAGTGTGCTACAAGCGCCTATTGTGGCGGTTTCCAACCCTTTTATTTTGAAAGTCGGGCCAGGCATCAACACGCTGTACGAACTCACGCAGGTAAGCGTAAACGGCTGCATGGGTACAGCTTCGGGCACGGCAGTGGTGATGCTGGAAGATAGTTTGAAAGCGACCATCGGCGGCGGCGGTCAGGTTTGTCAGGGTTCAGGCGGGATTGATTTGACGATCACGTTTGAAGGCGCCGGCCCTTATACTTTTGTTTATATTGCCAGTTCGGGCGGATTGATGGACACCTTACCGCCAATTACAACGAGTCAAAACCCTTATTCTTTTAATGCAAATCCGGCCATCGGTACATTTTACCGTTTGTTGAGTGTGACAAATAATACATGTTCCGGCACCATCGACGGACAAGCCTTGGTTTTTGTGTTTACGCCCTCGACGGCGTTTATGAGTGGCAGCCAAACCTTTTGCGACACGGCAAGTACCGATGTGCTGATTGATTTTACCGGCACCGGCCCTTTTGAAATTACATACAAGGTTGACGGGCTGGCGCAGCCTTCTATTACGACCTTTGATGACCCCTTTCTGTTGCACGTGAATACCAATGTGAGCCATAATTATGTGTTGACTGGCGTTACGTCCCCTGGTTGTACCGGAAATCCGAGCGGTTCGGCAGCGATCACGGTGAATTATAAACCGACCTATTCAAACATTCAATCGGCCTGCAATCCGGTTACAGTTGATTATATCGTCGTTTTTGATGTCGTAAACGCAACGCTGCCCCTGAGCTTGGTTTCAGGAAGCGGAACCTTTAACGGTGGCACCCATTTTGTAAGCGACCCGATACCGCAAGGCACGGGCTACAATATTGTGTTCCACGACGCGCACAGTTGCGGTGATGTAACGGTCAGTGGTTCAATCAATTGCAGTTGCCAAACGGATGCCGGAACGATGTCGCTTACACCCATTGCGGTTTGTGTACCTGACAGCGCGCATGGCAATTACAACAACAATTTTTTTAGTGACGGGAATGATATTCTGCGATTTATCCTGTATTCCAACCCTTTGCAGCCCACCAGTTCGATCATTGCCTGGAACACCAGTCCTGATTTTCCTTTTCAGGCGCCGATGCAAGCCGGTATAACTTATTATATTTCAGCCATTGCCGGCAACCCGGACGGTACGGGCAAAATTGATTTGAATGATTTCTGCTTGTCGGTTTCGCAGGGCGTTTCGCTTGTGTTTAACACTCCCCCCACGGCTAATTTGGGGCCGGATGTGACGGTTTGCGTAGGGAAACAGGCGACGACGCCGATTTTTTTGACCGGAGTCCCCCCATATAGTTTGCAATGGACGGCAAACGGTACTGTCCAAACAGCAACAAACGTTCCGGGGCCTGTGTATCAGCTTAGTTTTCAAGCGCTTACAACCACGCAAGTTATTTTAACAAACGTCAGCGACAGCCAATGTTCGACCCTTTTAAACGACACTGCCAACATAATCGTGTTGCCTAAACCGCAAATACTAAACCTCACTTACAATTGTAATTTATCAAGCGGCACTTATACGCTTGAATTTGATTGTGTTGGTCAATCGCCGCTTACGGTTGGCGGTATTTCCGGCGCATTCACCGGCAAACATTTTACCACCGTTCCCATTACCGCCGGTACTGCGTTTCACATCACGCTGGACGATAACAACGGCTGCGGTCGGGATACCATGAGCGGTAATCCGGCCTGCGCTTGCGTAACCAACGCCGGCGTCATGGATCCGACGCCAATTGTACTGTGTTACGGTGATTCTGTGATTGCTCAACCGGCAAGCGGGTATGTATTGGAACCGGGCGATACGCTGTTTTATGTGTTGCTGAATGCCGGTTTCAGTCCGGTTGCCACCAGCAAACAGCCAATCTTTCAGTTTGACCCGATTACAATGGTGGCGGACTCAAACTACCTGGTTGTTGCGTATGCCGGCGACAAGGCAAACAGCGGTATCGGTGTTGATTTGAATGACCCATGCTTGTCGATTGCTGCGGGTACGCCCGTGCGCTGGCGCAAGGAGGTGCTCGCAACGATCAGCGGCGACCAAACGATTTGCCCGGGAGGCACGGCGCAGGTTTTAATTGATTTTGACGGAACCGGGCCTTTTAAACTGAGTTACATGGCCAATAATTCGGTCAATGCGCTTACGGCCGTTACCTTAGATCCATATATAATCAGCACAATACCAACGGTTAATACAAATTACAGCCTAATCAGCGTTCAGGATGCGGCGGGTTGCGCGGGTACCGTGAGCGGGAGCGCGCTGGTGCAGGAGGATGTGCAACCACAAGTGTTGCAGGTGCAAACAATTTGCGATTTCGCAACCGGAACCTATCAATTGCAATTTGAAATTGGGAACGGCGCCTTAACCAATCCCCTGTATTCAATTTCGGGGGTAACGGGAACTTTGACGGATACGACTTTTCTTTCCAACCCGATCCCTAAAATTCAACCATATAACGTCACCGTGACCAATCCAACCGGTTGTGCCTCGACTTTTACAGGCACAGCCAATTGCCAATGCCCAACCTATTCGGGCGCTTTAGATCCAAGTGCCATTGTGGTTTGTCGGCCGGATTCCAACGTACATGCCATCCACAACAACCTTCAAAACTTAGATGCGGACGATATATTGCGTTTTGTGCTTTGCAAGGATACCGCAATGCTGCCACAGAGCATTTTAGCGATTAATAGCAGCCCGGATTTCGTTTTTCAAACAGTCATGCAAACCGGTGTAACCTACTACATTGTGGCCGTAGCCGGTAGCGCGGACCCAAGCGGCGCCTTGCTTTGGACCGATCCGTGCCTGCATATTTCCAACAAAACCCCGGTTACTTTCTACGCTTCGCCGACAGCGCTTATTAACGGGGACACCTCTATTTGCAAGGGCCAAAATGTCGTGTTTAAAATACGATTTACCGGGCAAGGCCCATTTAAGTTTAAATATGCCATCAACGGCAATCCACAACAAGAGATTTCTGCGCCGGGTAATAGTTTCAATATCAGCACCAATAATATTCAGCAAAAACAGGTATTTACTTTAATTTCCGTACAGGATGCCCACTGTCCGGGCGTCGTGACCGGCACTTACACCATAAACCTGACAACGCCTCCAACGGCTGGGCTTTCTTCGGATACGGCAATTTGCTTTGGCGGTAGCGCCATGTTAAAACTGCAATTAACCGGGGCAGATTCGTTTAACCTGTCTGTGTCAGATGGAACAATGAATATAGCCTTACCAAATGTTAAAAACGGACAGACGTTTCCCGTAAGTCCAAGTGTAACAACAACTTATACAATTTCAAACGTGGTGGCGCTCGGCAATACTTGTCCGGCCGGTATTGGGCAGGCGGCAACGGTTACGGTTATAAATTTCAGCGGACAATCTACTGTTTCTGATTTTGGCGGATACAACCTGAGTTGCGCAGATACGCAAGACGGCTCCATTAAAATTTCTACAAGTGGCGGGGTAGCGCCGTTTTCTGTCAAATGGAATACGGGCGCCGATAGTTTGAACCTGCGCAACTTGTCGGCAGGCAATTATAACGTGACGGTAACCGATAAAACCGGTTGTATTTACAAAGACAGTTTTGAATTGACGGCCCCGGATGCTGTGGCGTTTAGTTTCATGGTCAACCAACCCAGTTGCCGCGACCTGATTAAAACCGGTGAAATCAAACTGACCCAGGCCAGCGGTGGCGTTGGGCCTTATACCATAGATTTAGACGGGATGACTGTCCAAACGGCCGCTGTCTTTCCGGTTAAAATTGATAAATTAGCCACCGGTATTCACACGATTGAGGTAGCGGATATTAACGGTTGTAGCGTTAGTCAGCAGGCCGAAATATTGGAACCGCTGATTTTAAGCGTCGATTTAGGGCCGGATCAGACGATATATTATGGCGATAGTATCTTGTTAAATCCTCATATTCAAGGGCTTACACAACTTGACACCTTATTTTGGACGCCGATTCAGTTCTTATCAAACCCGAAAGATTCCCTGACGTATGCAAGGCCGGAACGCACCAGCACTTATAGTATTTTTGTGCGCGATTCTTCAGGCTGCACAGCCAAAGATGAAATCAGGATTGTGGTTCAAAAGATAAAACGCGTTTATTTACCGACTGCAATTTTGCCCGGCTCCGAAATTGGCAACGGTGTATTTACCGTTTTTGGCGGATCAGAGGTGGTAAAAGTTCATTTTATGCGCATTTTTGACCGTTGGGGAGATCAAGTATTTAGCAATCAAAACTTTTTGCCAAATGACCGAAAGGCGGGATGGGCCGCCCAGGAAAATGGGAAAGATGTCAGCGTCGGCGTGTATGTTTTTGTGCTGGAAGTAGAATACAATGACGGTTCCTCGGAAGTCTTTTCGGGCGACGTGACTGTTTTAAAATAGCAACAAACGAACGGACGTTTATCTGACGATCTAACGGGTTGATGTCGATGTAAACGGATTTTGCTG
>JBAXTB010000017.1:0-30716 GCA_037130425.1 Bacteroidota bacterium | reverse complement strand
GTAATAAAATTATCGGTTTCAATGCGTAAAGTATCGGACCGAACCGAACTCAGGTCGATTGGCGTTTTAACCACCCCACCCTGCCGAAATTCTTTTACTACAAATACGGCAAACAGAAAGCCGCAAACGACATTGAGCACCCAAAACAACGTCAAACTCGTACCCAACCACGTTGGGGTTCTCACTTTAAACAAAACCCGTGCAAACATCAGGCACAAACCGAGCACCGGAATGCTTAACAGGAAAAACGCATTTGTAAATCCTAACCAAGTGGCGGCATTGGAATAAGGACTGAAATATTCCACATAAGGCGCTGCCGCAAAAATACCCCAAATGCCAGCCATCCATCCAATTGCGAGCGCCAGAAACAGGCATAAGCCTACAACAATCGCAATTAAAGCCCAGAATTTGGCAAAGAGACGCAAGCTTGTTCCAAAAACCTGCCCGATCGCCGACACGCCTGCGCTAAAAGCGTTTTGGCCTGCGTTCATGCCGTTTTTTTTGGCGTCGGCCCCAAATTCGTTGACTTTATGGCTCAAACGTTCAAAACCTTCTTCAATCTCCCGCGCAATATTGTCCACATTTACCGGCTCTCCGCGCATGGCCAAGCGGTCGGCAGCGGTTTTAGCCTGTGGCACCAAAATCCAAAGCAACAAATAGGCAGGAACCCAGAAACCGGCAGATAAAAAGGTGAGCAACACAAAAATCAGGCGCATCCAAACGGGATCAGTAATACCAAAATAGGCGCTTAAACCGGAACAAATACCGGCCACCACCACATCTTCCTCGTCGCGGAACAGGCGTTTGCCGGTTTTGATGGATTGTTGGCGGCTGCTGCGGTTTGATTTGGCGTTTTTAACAGGTTCAGCCGGTTCGCCGCCGAAATCTTCCGGTTTGCCCATAATTTGTATGGCGGCCTCTACTTCAGGCAGCATTACAATGGTGCGCGTGCCCAAACCGGCGCTAATCAGTTCGCCCATGCGCATTTCAATGTCGTGTATGATTTCATCGCGCCCCTCGCTTTCACTGAAACGTTTGCGGATGTTGTCTAAATACGCAGACAAATATTCGTAGGCGTCGTCGTCTATGGTAAGGGCATAACCGCCTAAGTTAATATTCAGAATCTTGTTCATTATCAAAGAATTGTTGGTTTCGACCGATGAAAAATTCGGCCCGGAAAATTGTTGGCATCAAACGCAATACGTGTTAGCGGAAGTTTTTTTCCTACGATTGCGTTCCATTCACGAGGGTTTGTTCCACCGATTGTACGAGTTTCATCCAACTCGCGGTAAGTCCCTCCAGAAATTGTCGGCCTGGTTCTGTGATTTTGAAATATTTACGGGGCGGCCCCGAATTGCTCTCCCGCCAGGTATAATCCAGCAGGCCGTCGTTCTTCAGGCGCGTCAGGAGCGGGTACAGGGTTCCTTCCACCACAATCAGGTCATTGGCTTTGAGCCGGGCAATAATATCGCTCGGATATACCTCTTCTTCATCAATGATGGCCAGAATACACAGTTCTAAAACCCCTTTCCGCATTTGCGCTTTTGCATTTTCCAAATCCATAACTTCCTTTTTAGTTGTGTACAGAAATAACGTTTTGACCGGGGGAAACCGGTGCGCCGAGGGCTTTTGAAGCCGACGGTTCGCCTTGTTCAGTATTGAGTTTTGAACTGATACTCAAGGCATTGGAACCTAATTTAGCTAATTTGTACCCAATATCAACACCTGCCGAATCCGGATGACAGGCGCTTAATGTAAACAGGGTACAACAAGCCAAACCAAGGCATAATAAGCGGTGTTTTTGAGTCAAAGATGTTTTCATAGCAAATCCTTTATTTGTTTTCATGCCACAAAGATAATACATAGGATGGTACTATGCAACACATAGAACCAAATTTTGCATGGTACTTTCCATAACTATTGAACCTTGCTTAGAACGCATGTTGATAATCAATTAGTTATACAAAAAAAATGTTAAAAAATATTTTTATAACGATTATTTATTTCTTGCTTTGCAGTTTTGAGAACAAGTATTACCTTTGCAGCCCGATTTTTAAAAAGTAGAGACCATGAAGGCCTTCGTTTTTTATTCCATCCCGATTCTTGGCTTAAAGATTGGAGTCCATCATTTCAAATACTCGGTTGATGCTGAGTTCTTCAAAAAGTTTGAGGGATCGCCGATTGAAAACGGGGTAGTTCATTTTGATCTTGAGCTCGAAAAAAGAGCCGACATGCTCATTTTAGATTTTGCGCTAAATGGACATGTTGAAGCCGAATGTGACCGTTGTACCGCACAGATTAACCTGCCGATTGAAGATTCGCGGCAATTAATTGTAAAGTATGGGGAAGCGGAAGGCGAAGAGGAAGACGAAGTGGTATTCATCCATCGGGAATCTTCGGATTTCAATGTTGCTAAATACTTGTATGAATTTACGGTTTTAGCGCTTCCGATTACGAATACTTACGACTGTCAACTGGATGAAAATCCGCCTTGCAATCAAGAAGTTTTGAAATACTTGAATCAAAACCCGGATGATGAGCAGTCCAATAGCATTTGGGATGCTTTGAAAGGGGAATAACAATAAATATCATGTGCGATCACGCCGCAGCCGACGAATGATTCAGAAGCAAAGCGTTATTGCAGCATAAAACTCAATTGAGTCATGCCAAATCCTAAATGGCGGCACTCCAAGCGTCGCAAGCGTGCCCGCCGCACACACTACAAGACTGAAGTTCCACAAGTCGCTACTTGTAAGACAACCGGAGAACCACACCTGTTTCACCATGCTTACAAAGTGAACGGCGATCTGTATTATCGCGGTCAAATTTTGGTTCGGGGAAAAATCTCCGCAGCCGAAGCTGACGCATAGCAATTTGTTCGCGAAATACAAATTGAGGAGGCTCCAGTCCCACTTGTTGGGATGTGTTGGGGCTTTTTCTATTTTAACCATTTTCAATTAAGCACAATGAAAACAATTGTGAACACTCCGGAGGCGCCATTGCCCATTGGCCCTTACAACCAATCGGTCGTATTCAACAACATGTTGTTCGTTTCCGGCCAGATCGCCATTGATCCGGCGAGCGGCGAATTGGTGTTGGATAGCATTGAAGCCGAAACGCACCGCGTATTACAAAACATTGAGGCGGTACTGAAAGCAGCCGGTTCAGACCTTACCAAGGTGCTGAAAGCGACCGTTTTTGTAAAAGACATGAATATGTTCGGCCGCATCAATGCCATTTACGGCGAATATTTTAAACCTGAATTCGCCCCCGCGCGCGAACTCGTTCAGGTATCGGAACTGCCAAAATTTGTAAACATTGAAATATCCGTCATTGCGTATACCGCGTAAGGGCGGGCTGTAAAAATTTTCGCACCATGAAAAATGTATTATCCTGCGTTCAGCCAACCGGCGACCTCCACCTCGGCAACTATTTTGGCGCCGTGCAGAACTGGGTTCGCTTGCAAGACGAGTACAAATGCACTTACGGCGTTGTTGATTACCATTCAATGACGATGCCATATAATGCCGTGCAATTGCGGGAAAATACGTGGAAAATGGTGTTTTATCTCTTGGCTTGCGGCGTAAAGCCGGAGAACCTGTTTGTACAAAGTCTTGTGCCTGAACATGTTGAGCTGGGCTGGATTCTGAGTTGTACGAGTTCTTACGGCGAATTGACGCGTATGACGCAATTCAAGGACAAAAGCGATCAATTGCGCGAAACCGACAAAGATGCGTTTATAAGCCTTGGGCTGTTTGCCTATCCTGTTTTGCAAGCGGCCGACATTCTGATTTACCACGCTGACTACGTTCCAGTTGGGAAAGACCAGGAGCAGCACCTTGAATTGTCGCGGAATATTGCTCAACGGTTTAACTACCAATTTGGCAAAGAATATTTCGTGCATCCGGAGCCTTTGTTTACCCAAACGCCAAAAATTTTGTCGCCAGCCGATCCGAACCGCAAAATGAGCAAAAGTTTGGGCGAAAAGCACTACATCAATCTTTTTGGTGAAGAAGCGCGGGTGCGGAAACAAATTAAATCGGCTGTTACGGATACGGGCGATACGCCTGCGGGCGAAATGAGCGTTGGTGTGCAAAATTTGTTCGAGCTACTGCGCGCCTGCAATAACATGGAAGCGCACGACAGCCTGATGGAAGACTATAAATCGGGCGCGCTCAAATACAGCGATTTAAAAGAAGCCGTGGCAAATGCACTGGTGGCCTTGATTAATCCGCTACGCGAAAGGCTTGACGCTTTAAATGCCGATAAACGCGCCGTAAAGGATCAAATTCAGGCAAGTAGCGCCGAAATTCGCAAAAAAGCGCAGCAAACCTTGCGCGAAGTGCGTGAAATTACGGGCTTGCTTTCATTAAAATAAATCGTAAACCGGGACAGAAAGGAGATGCGGCGCATAAATATTGTGCCAAATATTTTCAGGTTAACCAATCGTAAACCTGTAGAATTGTACGATATTCACAACTTCTGCGTTTAGTTGAATAATCTGTCCAAATCTCATCTCTTTTCTGATTCCTATATGAATAAATTGCGCATTGCCACTGCAGCGCTGTTGTGGGTACTCACCACCCTGTCCGTATCCGCCCAAAAAGAAATCGGTCACCCAAATGGGAAACCGGGTACGCCTACCAAAGATCCTGTAAAGCCAACGGAGAAACCCCGTACAGCGGCCGATAAAAACAAAACCGCAGAATTTCAGGAAAAATCATTCACTGAAACGAATGAGTATGCTGAAAACTTGGATATCGATGCGTACAAACCCAAGTGGATCGATACAGCGGTTGCTCCGACCGTTATTGCGTTCGGCTCCTGCAACAAACTCGACAAACCCCAGAATATCTGGGGCGATGTAGCGGCCAATAACCCGAACCTTTGGATTTGGCTGGGCGATATTATTTATGCCGATACAACCAATATGAAGGTACTCGCCGCCGAATATAAACAGTTGAAAAACGGCCCTGAATACAAAAAACTGCGCGCAAAAGCACAAATCATCGGCGTGTATGACGACCATGATTATGGTAAAAACGACTCGGGGAAAGGTTATCCTATGAAAAAGGCGTCCAAAAGATGTCTGATGGACTTTTTAGACGTGCCTTCAAAACACCCGGTTCGAAAACGCGAGGGCGCATACAATTCCTATACATTTGGGGTTGGCGCACAACGGATTAAGGTCATTGTGATGGATACGCGTTATTTCCGAGATACCTTGTTGCTTGATCCTACGAAGCAAAAACGGTACCTGCCCAATACCACAGGGGATATTCTGGGTGAAGCGCAGTGGAAATGGCTTGAAAAAGAACTCAAAAACAGTCAGGCAAACCTTAATATCCTGTGTTCCAGCATTCAGGTGCTTGCCGATGACCAGGGGTATGAAAAATGGGGCAATTTCCCAAATTCCAGAAAAAGACTACTTGGGCTGATTGCCACGATCAAACCCAAAAACCTTATGATTATATCGGGTGATCGTCACATGGCGGAAGTTTCCAAAATGGATTTACAGGGACTACCCTACCCGCTTTATGATTTTACGTCGAGCGGTCTTACGCATATTAGAAGCGGTAATACTGAGGTCAACAAACTACGCGTGGGAGATATGATCGTTAAGAAAAACTTCGGAATACTCAAAATTCGCTGGGAGGCCGAGCATCCAGTTGTGACCATGCAGGTACACGGTTTGCAAAACGAGATGTACCAGGAATTGATTGTGCATTATTAAGTTATTGATTATCAATACAATTCCGGTCTTCTGTCGTGCAGGGTTCGCACGCTTCCAGATGTATGTAAACGGGTAAGCAAGGTCATGTCCAATTCGGCATAAAAAGCCGTTGGGATATTGGCCGTTGCTTGTTGTACAATACCGCCGACGGGAAAAAAATGATCGGCAGGCGCAAAAATGGCTGATTGCGCATATTGGAATTCTACCAGCGGCAATTGCGGCATGTTGCCTACAACACCAGCGGCTACTACATAACATTCATTCTCGATGGCACGCGCTTGCGCACAAAACCGCACCCGGTTGCAGCCGTGTACCGTGTCGGTTTGGTAAGGCACGAACAAGAGCCGAGCGCCTTGCAAAGCCAATTTGCGAGCGGCCTCCGGGAATTCGACGTCGTAACAGATAAGCAGGCCAATTGGGCCGCAATCTGTTTCAAAAACCTCAATTTCATTGCCTGCCTTTATTTCCCAAAAATGCTCGAAAGGCGTCAAATGGGTTTTATGGTAGGCATCGCAGCGGCCATCGCGATGGCACAGGTAACTCACGTTGTATAAATGCCCCTGATCGGCCAGCGGGAGGCTGCCTGCAATGATATTTACCTGATAGGTTTGGGCCAATTGGAGGAAGGTCAATCGTAGTTTTTCTGTAAAACCGGCCACATGTTCCAGCATCATTCGGTCGGAGCCGTGCGATGCTTTGGAGGCTAAACAAAGGCTAAAATACTCTGGAAACAATACAAAATCAGGCTTATACGCACTTAAAGCCTTTATATAAGACGCCGCTTTGTGGCAAAAATCGTCGAAGTGCGGAAAAACTTCGGCTTCCCATTGAACTACGCCTACCCGGATATATGTTTGCATAAATTGTATTTTTGGCAAAGAAAACAGCTGCGCAGGAATTTCAACAACTTTAGGGCAATGTTATTGACTAAAGGATATTGAGACGGCAATGCTAACCGTTTTACCAGCCGCATCGCGGCGAAAGATTTGTAGCATAAGGTACGATTGATTCGTTGGAGGTGCAGCGCACCGGAAGATATTTCGGTGCGCTGCACCTTCAACGAATCATTATTGGCGTTCTACAAATATTCCGGGGCGCTGCCCCTTTGATGGTTTTGCAATTATACTTTAGGTTGAATCACCTTATAACATTTCAACAGATATGAAGTTAGTTTGTAAATCATTTCTTGTTCCTGCCCTTATGGCTTTGTTATGTACGTTACAGTCCTGCGCTAATGCACAGGGACAGCCCATTATTTCCGGAAAAATTAAATTGTCGCCGGAATATAGTCCCATACTTTATGTGATTAAACCGGCGCATTACCGGCAATTGATTTCACCTTATGAAGGGGCGGTAATTGACTCTGTAAGTATTGCGCCCGATGGTTCGTTTGCGCTTACCGACAAACCCGGATTGTATGAAAAAGGTTTGTATTTGCTTGAAATTCAACAAAATACGGGAAGGTATAAAAACGAAATTATTACCCGCCCCGATCAGGAAAACTATATTTGTTTGGTGCTTGAATCGGGGCATCCAATTAAATTTTCAGCGAAGGCCTCTGCTTTGAACCGGACTTATCAATTAGAAAATGCGGATGCTGAAAATCAATTAATTGCCCAATTTAGGGATGCGCGCGCGCCGTTTTTCCAGGAATTTGACCAAATAGTTGCCAAAACACCAAAAGATTCCGTGTTGCAATGGGCGTCACACGGCAGCGAAAAAATTCGGCATCAGGTAAACATTGTGACTGATTCTTTGGCGGCAACTGCGACAACGGTTTATCCGATTTTTGTTGCCTGGCGTTTGTGCGCGCCGGAAAACGAGTTTTTCGATCAACCGGAAAAAGCCTTGCGCGCATACGAGCGCATCCAGGCACTCGCGCCTGCGCACCCGTGGATTCCCGAATTGGGCGCTTACCTTGAAAGAAGTAAATTGCCTGTATTAAAAGGTGAAAAAATGCCCGATTTTGCCTTGCCAAACCCTGAAGGCGACACCATTCGTTTAGAATCGGTTCAATCCGAACTACTGTTGGTTGATTTTTGGGCCTCCTGGTGCGCGCCTTGCCGTTCGGAAATCCGCAATACCATTGTGCCATTGTACCAATCTTATCATGCCAAGGGTTTCAATGTTGTCGGTATTTCCATCGATCAGGATCGGAGTGCATGGATGTCGGCGATTAAAAAAGACGGCGCGGTTTGGCCCCAGGCTTCGGATTTGATGGGCGATGCTTCACCAGTTCGTTATTCCTTGCGCTTCAGGTATATACCATGTAATTATTTGCTTGACGCTTCCGGTAAATTGTTGGCGCGCGACATACACGGCGATGCGCTGCGGCAGTTTGTGGAGGCTTATTTGACAAAGAAATAAACCTTTGGTACGCCGAATTTTCGGAACTTTGTCCACCGACTTAGGTCTTCATCTACTGCCAATTCTGTGAAATATTCGATTTTTTTCCTGATTATCGCTACGTCAATTTCTATCAGCGCCAACCGCAATTTGCCTTTTAATTTGTCTCGACCACTCGACCGACAGGAAGATATTTGGGTAGATTCCATGTATAACAGATTGACAGAAACGGAAAAAATTGCCCAATTGATGATGGTGCGGGCTACAGATGAACGGAATCCCGTATATGAACAACAAGTAGAAAGCGTGGTGCGCCAATACAAAGTCGGCGGGATTTGCCTGTTTCAGGGTTCTCCGGAAATGCTGGCCGACTTGACCAATCGTTGTCAGGCTGCCAGTGAAAAACTGCCGCTCATGGTTTCCATTGATGCGGAATGGGGCCTTGGGATGCGTTTAAAAGAATCTACTGTTGCTTACCCAAAGCAATTGATGCTCGGCGCCATTCAGGACAACCAATTGATTTATGAATATGGGAAAGAAGTAGGACGGCAATGCAAACGCATGGGCATTCACGTCAATTTTGCCCCGGATGCCGACATCAACAACAACGGCGAAAACCCGGTCATTAACGACCGCTCCTTTGGCGAAGACCGCAATAATGTGACGGCCAAATGTTTCCAATACATGATGGGGATGCAGGATGTGGGTGTAATGGCCTGCGCCAAACATTTTCCGGGGCACGGCGATACCAAGACGGATTCGCATTTTGACTTACCGCAAATTCCGCACAGCATTTCCCGTTTGGACAGCCTCGAACTATTTCCGTTTCGGGTTATGTCGCAATACGGCATCGGTTCGTTTATGGTGGCGCATTTGAACGTGCCTGCCCTTGATAACCGGGAAAACCGGCCAACGACGCTAAGCCGCTTGGTCGTACACGATCTGTTGCGCGAAAAAATAGGGTTTAAGGGCCTGATTTTCACGGACGCCATGGAAATGAAGGCCGTTACCAAGTATTTCGAACCTGGACAAGCAGATGTGGAAGCCTTGCGCGCGGGAAACGATATTGTTTTGTTGCCTGCGGATATCGGAGCGGCCATTCAGGCGGTTAAACAAGCCTTGGAAGATGGTTCTTACGACCGTGTTGAATTCGAAAAAAGTGTAAAACGTGTACTGCGCGCGAAATACCGCCTTGGTTTGGTCAGGCCGCAACATGTTGATTTGAATAACTTGCGCAAGGATTTGAACCAACCGGAAGCCTGGATGATGAAGCGGCGTTTGATAGAAAATGCCCTGACCTTGGTGCGGGATCGCTCGGATTTGGCAGGTTTTGAAGCGCTTGAAAAATATCATTTTGCTACCCTGGCGCTGGGGGACACGAACCGTACCATCTTTCAAACCAACTGCGGGTTTTATGCCCCGATGACGCATTTGAACGCACCAAAAGAAATTGATTCTACAACACAGCAACGTTTGCTTGATACACTGAGCAAATTTGACATCGTATTAATCAGTCTGCACAACATGCGGTCGAAAGCGGCGGATAATTTTGGGCTAACGGAATCGGAAGTGTTGTTGATTCGGGCATTAAGCAAGCGGCAACAGGTGGCGCTCACGGTATTTGGAAACCCATACAGCCTTAAATATTTCAACGACACCCCTACGCTGATTGAGGCTTACAACGAAGACCCGATTACGCAACAAGTAGCCGCGCAGGCATTGTTCGGCGCCATTGATTTTAAAGGAAAATTGCCTGTATCTGCTTCATTATCTGCGTTTTACAAACAAGGGCTTGAAACCCATTTCACCGAAAAACGCCTGGCATACGACCGCCCTGAATCGGTGGGTATGAGCAGTGAAACGCTGGCACAGATGGATTCGTTGGTGGATCAGATGATCCAAAACGGCGCGGCGCCAGGTTGCCAAATCTTAGTTGCGCGCAACAATAAAATCGTGTGGCAAAAGGCTTACGGTTATCAAACCTACGAGCAAACGATGCCGATCACCATTGATAATCTGTATGACATAGCCTCGGTGACCAAAATCGCGGCAACGACCATTACAACCATGCAACTGGTCGACCAAGGCAAGATGAACCTTGATTCCTGCATGAGTCGTTATGTGCCGGAATTGCGCAAAACCAATAAAAAAGACCTGACTTTAAGGGAAATACTGGCGCACCATGCTGGTTTGCAGCCCTGGATTCCGTTTTACCAAAGAACCCTGGAAAACGGATTGCCCGACGCGCATATTTACCATCGGGAAAAAGACCAGGATTCTGAAATTACGGTTGCGCCTGGAATGTATATGGATAATGCCTGGGTAGATACGATCTGGAATACCATTTTTCGTTCCGAATTGCGGGCGGATAAAAAGTACAAATACTCGGATTTGGGTTTGTATTTAACCGCGCGCGCCATTGAAAATGTGAGCGGGAGCAAGTTAGACGTGCTTGCGCGGGAGCAGTTTTACAAACCACTTGGCCTGAGTACCACCTTTACTCCCTGGAAATACGGCCTTACGGATCGTTGCGTGCCGACGGAAGAAGATCGTTATTTTCGTCAGCAGCGCTTACAAGGTTATGTGCATGACATGGGCGCGGCCATGTTGGGCGGCGTGAGCGGTCATGCCGGGGTGTTTAGCAGCGCCAATGATTTGGCTAAAATATTTCAGATGTTTTTGAACGGCGGTTCTTATTTCGGCAAACAATACATTCGTCCGGAAACCGTGAATGAATGGACCATTCGTTTCCCTGGCAGCACCCGCCGCGGCATCGGGTTTGATATGAAAGAACTTGATCCGAAAGAGACCCAAAATATGAGCGATATGGCCGGGCCCAATACCTTTGGACACACCGGGTTCACAGGTATATGCGCCTGGGCTGATCCGGACCAAAACCTGATTTTTATCTTTTGCTCCAATCGAACTTACCCAAGCATGGAAAACAACAAGCTGATTTCCGGTAATTACCGACCGAAATTGCAAAGCATTGTTTATAAATCAATTATGAAGTAAATATTTTGTTATGTCCAAGCAAGAAAACGATAAACTGATCGTCACGCAAGATCACCTTGATGCGGTTACACGTGAAAATTTTGAGCAAGAAAAAAATGCTAAAACGCGCATTGTAAAAGACTGGTTGCCACGGTACACCGGGATGCCCTTGGAAAATTTTGGGCAATATATCCTGTTGGTGAATTTCGGCAATTACGTGAAAATGTTTGCCGAGCAACACGGAGTAGAGGTAATTGGTGAAAACCGCCCCATGCAAGCGGCTACGGCGGAAAACATCACCATCATCAATTTTGGAATCGGCAGCCCGAATGCCGGTTTGGTGATTGATTTATTGGAAGCCATACAACCCAAAGCGGTCTTGTTTTTGGGCAAATGCGGCGGTCTGAAAACCGGTAAAAACCATATCGGCGATTTGATTTTACCCATTGCGGCCGTGCGCGGAGAAGGCACCAGCAACGACTTTCTGCCTCCGGAAGTGCCTGCCTTGCCTGCATTTGCGCTTCAAAAAGCGGTTTCAACAACGATCCGCGAGTACGAACAGGACTATTGGACAGGCGTGGTGTACACCACCAATAAACGGGTTTGGGAGCACCGTGAGGATTTCAAAAAACGCCTGCGCGATTTCCGTTGCATTGCCATTGATATGGAAACGGCCACTATTTTTGTGGCTGCGTTTAAAAACCAGATGCCCGCCGGCGCCCTGTTGCTTATCAGCGATATGCCAATGACAGAAGACGGGGTTAAAACAGAGGAGAGCGATAAAAAGGTGACGGCAAATTACGCCCAAATACACTTGTCGATCGGCGTTGACTCGCTTAAACAGTTGATAAACAAGGGTGTAACGGTAAAACACCTTAAGTTCGAAATTTAATTTTCAATTGTTTTTGAAAATTTTGAACATTTATAAAACCATGTCGTTTAGATACTTTGCGCTGTTAAGTTTAGTACAGGTTCCTGGCCTGATTTACAGATAATCAGCGCTCTGTAAACCAAAAATAAAACGACATGGTTTCTTTTTTTCCCCCTTCTGCTGCCAAGATTGATGCTTTTATTGCGCAGCAAAGTGATCTTCCTTTTACCTACCCGATGGTTGGTGAAACCCGCAGCGCCATCGCGCCTGTCGGTTTTGACCATGATTTTAACACGATTGATTTGGGCAGCGGCGACGCCGTTTGGCAGGCTGCTTGTGATGCGCTTCGGGCCTGGCGTATGTTTCCCAAACCCTGGACCAACATCTCTCCTGCCTGGGCGCCCCTGCGCATGGGAACGGTTGTGGCCATGTCGGCGCAGGTATTTGGAATTTGGTGGATCAATTCCTGCCGGATCGTGTATGTAATTGATGAACCTAAGCGGTTTGGCTTTGCTTACGGGACTTTGCCGGGGCATGTGGAAAAAGGCGAAGAACTGTTTTTAGTAGAGCGCGGCGACGATGGCGTGGTGCGGTACAGCATTCGGGCGTTTTCGAGGCCAAGGCAGTTCTTGGTGCGCTTGACATATCCGTTACCGAGGGTTTTTCAGCGCAAATTTATACGGGATTCTAAGAAGTCGATGCTGGAAGCCGTTCAAAACGCTCAGTGATGCGCAACTTGATCTTGTTTTCTGCCTGGCTGCTTTGGCTGTTATTGGCCGGAACTGCGTTGCTTCAAACGCATTGGGAACTGGCTTTACTGGTTTTTGCAGCTTTGTTGCTGGTTCCGCAAGGGCTTGCTTTGCTGGATCGACCGGTTTCCGTCATGTATTGGCTGGTCGTTGCGGGATTTTGTATTGCCGCTTTGATTTCTCCGCACCCGTTATCACCTTGGTTATCAGCGCCTTATATCGGGTATATTGTGGTTGAGGTTTATCAGGAATTCCGGCGCGGGTATTCAGGGGCGAAGTCGCGGAATTTGTGGTTATTGAGTTTGTTGGCCTTGGTTTATTGGCTTACTGGCGCGATTTGGGCCTTTTGTTTTTTTACGGAAATACAGCCTTTCGGGTTTGATTTGATTATTGTGGCCCTTACTGCCAATCATTTTCACTTGGCGGGATTTGTATTGACCGTTTTAATTCGGCAGTTGTATTTTGCGCAAACAGGTCTGTTAAATAGCGCCTTGGTTGTAGGCGCCATTTTGGGTATGCCTTTGGTGGCTGCGGGCATTACGCTGACTAAATTCGGGTACAGTCCTGTACTAGAATGGGTAGCCGCATTGGGATTTGCGGTAATGGCTTTTATTGTTTTAATACAACATATTCGCCTTGCATTTAATCCTGATTATCCTTTGATTGTCAGGGTATTATGGTTAAGCGGCAGCCTTTGTTTGTTGGCGGGCGCAAGCTTGGCGACTTTGTATGCTTTGCGCTTTGAATTTCCGATTAATTGGGTAAATATTCCGAATATGAAATGGTGGCATGGGAGTTTGAATACGTTGGGATTTGGGTGGTTGACGTTGAGTGGGTGGGGATTGGAAAGGGGCAGGGAAATGGCTCAGTCGAGTGTATTGAAGGGGTGACTGCGAGTCACCCCTTCAATTATGCGCAATATTGTCATCTCAGAACAAGGGTTACGTGAACAATTCCGTTCAGGGTTATTCCGAACTGCCCTTCACCAATTTTAAAGTACGCGATGTTTGCGCACTCCGCACATTCAAGAAATACATGCCAGGTGTCAAACCCTTCAAATCCAATTCAAGTTTGTAGGAACCCGAAAGCAGTGTGCCCGTAGCGGTGTAACTGCGGGCCTTTCTTCCGGTACAATCGTACAAATCAATCTCAACTTGTTGCGAAGTCGGGAAATTAACCGCCAACCAGGTTTTATTGCCGGCAGGGTTAGGCGTGATGGAGACGTCGAAATCAGCAGATGAAGGAGTGTGGGTCGCCACGACAACCTGATAAGGCGGCAACAGAATTTCATCCACCCAAGCCCGGTCGGAGCCACTATTTCCAACTTCATCTTTTGCATAAATCCAACTCAGTTTGTGTACGCCTGTGTTAATGGGGAAACTGACTTCGCCCCACGCAATCGTGCCGCTCCAACTCGCAATTTCAACATCATCAATCAGGAAACGCAGGAAATCATATCCTTCTTCGCTGCTTACTTTACGGGCAAAACTGACATTTCCGTCTGCCGAAAAATCGAGCGTCAAGTCCATTCGAGATATTTGGTTGGCGCCAATCGAACCTGAACGGGAACAGTAATTACCGGTATATGCGCCACCCGAAGAAATCACCCAGGGTTTGTTGCCGCTCATCAGCCAGGGATAGGATGTAAACGTATGTGATTCAAAGTCTTCTACAATCGGATTAATGATAAATGTTCCGAGGTTTTTGACTGCGCTATAATTACCGGCAGTCACCGTGTAGGAAAGATTTGCCGTCGTTACTTGGGGCGCATTTCCAGCCACCGTAACAATAAACGCCGCATCAGCCGTACCGCTTAAGGCATCAATCGGGCCTAACTGGATCGGGTTGCTGATGGTCAGCCAAGGCGAATTTGTTGTAAGGGCGCCAAGCGCGTTTGCGCTGTTGCTGTGCCCGAAGTTGAAATTTTTAACAATAACCGTTGCTTTTTCATTACTTTCAAGTCGCTTATCGCCGTCGCCATTCGGGGCATTGTCGCTTAAAGTAAAGGTTCCAATTTCCAATTTTGGAGCGTTCAGCGTTACTGGCAGCGGAATATCAATAGATTGTGTATTGTTAAAAACAACGTGCAGGTTAAAAATTAACACGTAGCCGTCGGGTACATCATCGGCAACTTTAAACTGGAATGCTGCCGGTATTTCGACAAAATTGTTGGCCGAAATGTCGCCAAAAGATTCGGTTCCATCTATGATTGATACCCGGTCGTCTGTGGTTGAAAGTGTTGCCTGGGTAGCATTTGCAATGGCCTGACCTACGTTAGAAAGTGCCAGGTTTAGCCCAACCATTTCGCCAAAATCGGCTTGCTGGTTGTTGTTGCCCAAGGCAGCATCGTTGATGGAAAATGCCTGACTCACAACATAAGCATTTTGAATTGTAGCGACTTTGATAACTCCCTGATATGGAATATAATTGAATTGCGTGGCGGTAACAGAAATATCTGAAATGCTTGTCAACGCAGGGAATTGCAATAAGGCAATGCCGCTTTCTACTTTGGCTACGGCAATTACTTGTCCATCCTGAAACAAACTTACCAATGCGCCTTCTACCGGACAATTCACCACGATGGATGTGATGCCCGGTGCGAAATTCGGACTATGCGTAGCCGTCAATTGCTTTGGCAAGTCCGTGCGCGGCATGGTAGAGGGGTCTAAAAATGGATTCCACACATCTGCCATATCAATACCGCCCTGGGCATAAGCCGCAATCATAAGCGCATTGCCGAACGCCGCCATTGCGCCGAGGTTGGGCCGCAGGGTTACACCATCGGCATCTACGAGATATTGGTTCATGCCATCCTGGCCTTCCATTGGTGGCGCCCAACTTTGAAAATCGCTGGAAAAGAAGCCTGCAATACCGCCCCAAGCCGTACCGGTGGCCGGGTCGCCTGCGCGTTGCAAGGCTTCACCCAAACAATCGCCGCCGCCGTTATTGGTAAAATTCCCGGCGCAACAAGCCACTGCAATGACAATCGGATAGCGGTGTACATTGCGCAAGGTACCAACTGCGGTTACGTCAAAATTGCCGCTTACCAAACCTTGTTCCCATCCGTGTCCGCAATAATTGTACAAACTTACCCCGCGCCCGTTCATAAGCGTGGTCAAATCAGAACTAACCGGATTGCCGGGCGCATCGGCCGTTTCGCTGCCAGGTGTTGGCGAAATATCAGCGTGGTCGCCTTCATAAAATTCCCAATATTTTTCATAACCGTCGGCCAAATGCTTGGCTTTCCATTCGTTGCCTTGCTCGTAATCCGCCTGGCCGTCGTCGCCGATACCCTGGCCCTGGTCAGAGCTGGACGCCATACCGGTGGCGCACCAGTTGTTTGTTTCATCTACCAACGGATTGCGTTCGTATTCCAGATTGCGGTTGACCATAATGGCCAATTGCGCCTGGTTGGACGCATGAAAACGGCCGACAAATATTTCAGGAAAGTGGTCATTTCCTTCCTGATAGCCAAGGCAATTGTCGCAGGAATAATCGCTGCCTGGTCGCACCATTGGCGCGATGGCGTATTCGTCGCCAACCAGTAGTAAATAGGTAATCCGGTGCGATGCGTAATAGTTTGATACATAATTATATAGATCAGCAGGAGAGGCGCCTGTTTCTGACACTGGAACCACGGTTGTCTGAATACCCATTTTGCGTTTCCAGGAAACGTAAGCACCAAGGCCGCTGATGAATTCGTCTTTTGCAATGATCAACATTTGCTCCGGTACAATTACTGACCGGTTGCCGTCGGCGATAAAACTTGGATTGAAGTTTGAAAACAATTTTTGGTACAACTGCAAAAACGACGGACTTGGTGATTTGTCCGAATTGCGCGGATGTTCGTTCAAGCCTGTTCCTCCCACGTGATGTACGCGCAGGCTCAGGGATGTGTACACGCGCATGACCTTCGTCACCGGATTATATTGCACCGGGTACAGCCACAAAGACTGTCCACGCACGTCGCGCATGACGAATGGTTCTTTCAAATCGGCTAATAAACCGGGGAAAAACGCGTCGGTTTGGTATTGTTCGCCGTATTTGTATGGAATTTTTGCCGGATCAATATTGCGCAGCAAATTTCCTTTGGACGGCGCAATGTCTACGTCATTAAAATCCTGAAACTCGGAACCCACAATTTCCACTTCCATGTTTCCGGTTGCGGGAATCATCAGGGAGGTGGCTATTTTGGGTAAATCCGGTTTGCCCGTTTCCAGCAATGGGGTACCGCGATCAATTTGAATGATAGAAGCGGCGCCTAAAGCCGTCGTTACCGGAATCCGGTTTACGCCGGTAAGCGATAATTTAATCGTTGTTTCCGTGATCGATTCAGAAGAAACCGTAAGCCGCGACTGGCTTAAGCCCTGGCCGATCATGGCAGTAACAGACAGGCAATAAAGTAAAAAAGTAATCAGATTTTTCATGCGTGGCGCGTTGTTTTTGCTGTAACAAGGACAAAAATAAGGAAAATGATCGGCCTATTTTTGAACAGATATTTTTTGAACGGAATTGCCTGTGCGCAGGAAATAAATGCCGTTGGAAACAGATTCTAATGAAATGCTTGTCATGGATTTAGCCTGTAAATCATATATACCAATGATGCGCCCGGTTTGATCGCTTAAGCAGGCTTTTGCCGAATTGGTACTTCCATTTTTAACCATCACAAATTCGGAAGCGGGATTGGGAAACACCTGAAACGCTTGATTTCCCTGCGGATCATGCGCCGCCGTGGTGCCGGGCGTGTACAAATTGTAATAAACATCCTGAAAATTATCCGGATTGCCTTCTTCTGCCACGCGGAACCAAAACCAGGCTGACCCGGCAATGTTTTTAGGATTAATAATTAATTTCAATTCCCCTTGAATATCATCATAAATATAATCCATCAAAGCGGTCGTAGGAATGCCTAAATAGCAGTGCCCGTAATCGCATAATCCAACCGTCCAGTCCGTAGGGGTGCTCATTTCAAGCCGCCGCCAGCGCAAACGCAGGGAATCGCCGGAAGGATTGTTAAAGTAGATATAACATAAATTGGCTTGCTCAAAGGCAACTTCCTGCTCATGCAGCGGGCCGTTTACCGGGAAAAATGTTTGCGATTGAGCCGTATATACGACGCATAAAATAAAAATAAGGGACGGGACAAATGACTTCATAACGGGTAGTTTTAGTTAATTAATAAATAGCAAGGCAAGATATGGTATATTTGGGTTGTCCAATTTGGTTTATTTTGCCATTTTTGGACGAAGTAGGTATAAAACAGCCGCAAACGAGTCAGATCTGTTTGCAGTAATCATACAGCCGAGAAAGAATGGTTGCTTGCGATGCGTAATACTAAGTAGTGCGCTTGGCTACCATCGTCAAAATGGTCGCAATAGCCACGGTTTCGCCCGTTTCATCGTACACATCCACTAACCATTTTACAATGCCGCGCGGGATGGCGGCAATGCCTTCGCGGGTCGGGTCGTATTCCTGTTCAATTTTTTCCTTTACCGTCAGTTTTACGCCGATGGTCATGCCGGGATAAACGGGTTTGGTAAAACGACATTCATCGATGCCGTAATTGAGCAAAACCGGACCTTTTTTCGCATCTACAAACAAACCGGCGGCTTTGGACAGCACAAAATACCCGTGCGCCACCCGACCGGTGAACGGCGTTCCGGCCAAAGCCGTTTCATCCGTGTGGGCATAAAAATTATCACCGCTCACATTGGCAAAGTTGTGGATGTCCGCCAGTCCTACCGTGTGTTTGGCCGTAATCAAGGTTTCGCCGATGAACAGGTCTTCAAAATGTTTTTTAAAGGGATGCACCGGCGTTTCCGTTTGTTCCCCGCCGGTTTGGAACTGATTGGTCACGTTTCCAATATCCGTTGGGTGGCCCTGAATGGCCGTGCGCTGCATGTAGTGTAACACGCCGCGCATACCGCCCATTTCCTCGCCCCCGCCCGCGTGCCCGGGGCCGCCGTGTACGAGCATGGGCATGGGCGAACCGTGGCCGGTGCTTTCCTTGGCCGAATCGCGGTTGAGCATCAGGATGCGACCATGATAGGCGGCCGCTTCCAGCACATATTCGCGTTGAATGGCGCGGTCGTAAGTACAAATCGTGCTCACCAAGGAACCTTTGCCCATTTGGGCGATTTCGATGGCCTCCTCTAAGGATTTATACGGCATAATGGTACTAACCGGACCAAAACACTCGGTTTCATGCGAAATGGTCAGTTCCAGCGGTCTGTCGTTGCGCAGCAGGATTGGCGGCATAAACGCGCCGTTTTCCCGGCTTCCGCCCAGGGTTTCAAAATGGTCGGGGTCGCCGAACACAATGGGCATAAATTCGGTCAGTACGGCGAGTTTTTCCCGCACCCGATCCAATTGAAGGCGGTTGATGAGCGCGCCCATCCGAACGCCTTCCACAGAAGGATCACCGATGACGGTTTTGGCCAATTCCTTGGAAAGCGCTTTCTGAACGTCTTCCAACAGGTTTTCCGGCACAATGATGCGGCGCACGGCCGTACATTTTTGGCCCGCTTTGGTGACGATTTCACGGCGTACTTCCTTGATAAACAGGTCGAATTCGGGTGTTCCCGGCACCGCGTCGCTGCCCAAAATGGCGGCATTTAGCGAATCGGCCTCCATGGTGAACGGCACGCTGTGTTGCAAAATGGCCGGGTGCGCGCGCAGTTTTTTGCCGGTAGCCGCACTGCCGGTAAACGTTACAACATCTTGAGATTGAACATGATCGAGGATACCGTGACCTTTGCCAACGATTAATTGGAGCGCGCCTTCGGGCAAAATGCCGGAGCCTATAATATCGAGCACCATTGCTCCAGTCAGAAAAGAGGTTTGTTCGCTGGCTTTGACCAACGCAGGTACCCCGGCAAGCAGGTTCACTGCGATTTTTTCCAACATTCCCCAAATCGGGAAATTGAACGCGTTGATATGAACCGCGATCCCGTGTTTGGGGGTCAAAATATGGTGCCCGATAAAGCCGCCTTCTTTGGAAAGGCGTATCGATTCAGATTCTACATAAAAAGGCTCATTGGGAAAACGCCTGCGTAAACTGCTGTAAGCGAATAAGTTACCGATACCGCCTTCAATGTCTACCCAGGAATCCACACGGGTTGCGCCGGTCAGGTGGCTTACGCGGTAATAACTTTCCTTGCGATCCATGAGGAACAATGCCAGGGCCTTGAGCATACGCCCGCGCTCGTGAAAGGTCATTTTGCGCAGTGTTTTGCCATTTTTACGACCATATTCGAGTATTTCTGCATAATCAAAGCCTCCGCTGCGCACGGTACTGATATGCTCGCCGGTGTAGGCATTATACTGCGGCGTGTCTTCGCCTTCGCCGGCCAGCCATTGGCCTAAAACATAATTACTGATGACGTTCATGGTTTTAAATCTTGCGCCTTTACGCGCCGTTTTTTATACTTTAGGAAGTTTGATGGTAAAGGTGGTTCCTTTCCCGACTTCAGAGCGTTTTACAAAAATTTTACCTTTATGGTATTGTTGCACAATGCGTTGCGAAAGCGAAAGTCCGAGGCCCCAGCCGCGCATTTTAGTGGAATAACCGGGTTTGAACACCGTTTTAAACTTTCCGGCTGGAATACCTTTCCCGGTATCCGACACATCAACACACACGAAATTGCCTTCCTGATACACCTGGGCGCTTATTTTTCCAATTCCGCCTTCCATCGCGTCAATAGCGTTGCGCAACAGGTTTTCAATCACCCAGTCAAACAGGGGCGGATTGATGGCTACCTGCAACGGCTCATGTTCAGAAACCACCGGGAAATGGAATTCAACCTTGCGCGGCGCCCGGCGTTGCATATACTGGCGACAGATTTCAAGTTGTTCATACAGGTTTACGGGCTTTAATTCAGGCATCGCCCCGATTTTTGAAAAACGATCGGCAACTAATTCCAGGCGGGTCACGTCTTTGCCTAATTCATCAATCATTTCAAGGTTTTCCGGACTTTCCTCGTTGATGATGCGCAAGGTTTCAATCCAGCCAAGGATCGCTGTAATGGGCGTTCCCAACTGATGCGCGGTTTCTTTGGCCATGCCCAGCCAAATCTGGTTTTCTTCTGCGCGGCGGGAGGCGCTAAAACCCAAATAGCCAAACGCAATGAACAATGCAATGAGCATCAATTGGATATAAGGGTACCACTTGAGCTGTGTAATCAGACGGGAATGTGAAAAATAAACCTTTTTATACACCTGATCTCTTGGGAGCGAAGCGTCAACGGAGTCTACCGCGTTGTCTGCAAACATTCTATTCAATACAGCGCGTACTTTGCCGGTATCAATGGTTGGACCTTCCGTACCTTCCACATTCAGGGCGTCTTCAATTTCATGGGCCTGGTTAACCAAAATAACCGGAATGGTGGTATTGAGTTCGAGTACCCTGGCTTCGAGGGTGATGTCGCAATGGAAAAATTGGAACGTATCCATTTCCACCCGGTTCAGCGATTTCTGGGCTTCCGTCCAGATGGTAGCCTGCTGGATTTCACGCGCAGCAAGTTGATCGGCAATGTATTTGGTGTAGATCAGGGATAAAATGACAATCAGCACACCAGCGGCGGCCAAGTACCATTTCCAATATGATTTACGGGCGTAAATGTTCATGTCGTTGAGCGCCTGAATGGCAACGCGCAAAATTGAAAAAGAAAAACCGGCTCATAGAATTTTTTTTTGTTTAACATTCCATTTTAAAACTTAAACAAAACAAAAGAATCCATGTTAAAGGTCTATGTTTTAAGCCAGCTAAGGGTTGTTTATTGTAAAAATAGGTTTAAACCTGCAAAAACAGCCTTTATCGCGCTGAATTATATGAAACGCTTAAACGCCCTAAGTTTATTTTGTTTATGCCAAAACAAGTCATTGTAATAGGATCCGGCTTTGCCGGGTTGTCGGCTGCCTGTAACTTAGCGGCTGAAGGATTTCGCGTAACGGTGCTTGAAAAGAACATGGTTGCGGGTGGGCGTGCGCGTAAATTTGAACAAGACGGTTTTATGTTTGACATGGGACCGTCGTGGTATTGGATGCCCGATGTTTTTGAACAGTTTTTTAATCGCTTCGGCAAAAAAGTATCGGACTACTATGATTTACGGCGCTTAGATCCTTCGTATCGGGTTTGGTTTGGGGAAAATGAGCTGATGGAGTTGCCTGCTGACATGACGGCATTGGAGGCTTTGTTTGAAGAATATGAGCCCGGCAGTTCTGTAACGCTGCGCAAATTTTTGGCTGAATCAAAATATAAGTACGAAGTAGGGATGCAGGAATTTGTGCAAAAACCAAGTTTGAGCATTTTGGAGTTTGCCGATTGGCGTATTGTAGCCAGTTTATTTCGGCTGCAAATGTTTACGTCCGTGTCAAAATATGTGCGCAAACTGTTTAAAAATGAAAAACTGATCAAAATACTGGAATTCCCGGTGCTTTTTCTCGGTGCAACGCCCGAACGCACCCCTGCTTTATACAGCCTGATGAATTATGCCGATTTGGCGCTTGGAACCTGGTACCCGATGGGCGGCATGCACAAAATCATTGAAGGTATGGTTTCGCTGGCAACCGAATTGGGCGTGCAAATCGAACTGGAGCAGGAGGTTAAACAAATTTATGCCCCGAACGGTCGCGCAAGCCAGGTCATCACCAAGCAGGGCCGAACTTTCGCAGCCGATATTGTGGTAGGCGCTGCGGATTATCACCACATTGATACCCAACTACTTAACGCATCTCAAGGAAATTATTCCGATAAATATTGGGAAACCCGCGTAATGGCGCCATCTTGCCTGATCTATTACGTGGGTATCAACAAGCGCCTCACAAATCTGCGCCACCATAACCTGTTTTTTGATGCAGATTTCGGGCGGCACGCAAAGGAAATTTACGATACGCCCAAATGGCCGGAAAAACCGCTGTTTTACGTGAGCGCTCCTTCGGTAACAGATCCTTCCGTGGCGCCGGAAGGTTGTGAAAACCTGTTTTTCCTCGTTCCGGTTGCGCCCGGACTGGAAGATACGCCTCAAATCAGGGAGCAATATTTTGACCTGATTATGGAGCGTTTGGAAAAACTGACCGGACAAAGCATTCGTGATGCAGTCGTGTACAAGCGTACTTATGCCCATGCCGACTTTGTAAGCGACTACCATGCTTTTAAGGGTAATGCTTATGGATTGGCCAATACACTGCTTCAAACCGCCTTTTTAAAACCGAAAATAAAAAACAAACGTATTCAAAATTTATACTACGCCGGCCAATTAACGGCGCCCGGACCGGGTGTTCCGCCTTCGCTCATCAGCGGGCAGGTGGTGGCCGGAGAAATTTCCAAATCGTTTAAATAAGCAACGTACATGAATCATCTTACGCTGTACCATAATACCTGCTCCGAATGTAGTCGCTTGATTACCAAGCGTTACTCCACCTCGTTCTCGCTGGGGATACAGGTATTTCACAAGCAACTCCGGGCGCCGATTTATGCCATTTACGGCTTTGTGCGATTTGCAGATGAAATTGTGGATACCTTTCATGACTATCCCAAAAAAGAATTGTTTGATCGGTTTAAGGAGGATACTTATCACGCCATTGAGCAAGGTATCAGCCTCAATCCGGTGTTGCACACTTTTCAGCAGGTGGTACACACGTATGGCATTGAGCGGGAACTGATTGACGCGTTTTTGCACAGTATGGAAATGGATCTTTATAGCCAGGTTCACGACGAACGCAGCTACGACGAATATATTTATGGCTCGGCTGAAGTGGTAGGTCTTATGTGCCTGCGCGTGTTTGTACATGGCAATGATGCTGAATATCAGCGACTTAAAGCTTCGGCGCGCAGTTTAGGAGCCGCATTTCAAAAAATTAATTTCTTACGGGACATTAAAAGTGATTTTGATGAGCGGGGCCGTGTTTATTTCCCCGGCGTCGATTTTACGCGTTTCGACAACCAACAGAAATTACAAATTGAGGCCGATATTAAAAAGGATTTCGACGCAGCATTGGAAGGCATTCGGCAGTTGCCGGAAGGCGCGCGGTTCGGCGTTTATTTAGCGTATAAATATTATACCCAGCTTTTTATTAAAATAAAGCGTTCGCCCGCGCAAAGTATTGCGACAAAGCGTTTTAGGGTTTCGGACAAACGGAAAGTGATGTTGCTTTTCAGTTCAGCGTTACGCCACCAGTTGAATTTTCTGTAAAATAAAAGGCTGCCCAGGGAGTAGTTGGACAGCCTTAATTTGTTCAGGGAAACCAGGATTAAAGCAGTTTTATGGGTAGCGGGAGCCCTTACCGGCGCGTACCTGCCGCTACATACGAAGCCACCTGAGGGACCATGCGTACCAGCAACAAGGCTGCAACAGAAACGTATAGAATGAGCATAAAAACGGATTGAAAAGTGAAAAAGAAGTTGATATTGTTAAAAACCAGATTTTTATTTCGAATCACTTGTCAAAGATGAATATAATTATTGAATTTGTCGTAGTTATGACAATTATTTTTTGTTAAATCTTCAATAATCAAAAAGTATAGCCAAGTTTCGGCATATTTCACCTACTTTTGCGCTGGTAAAACGAGTTTCCGATACGCAATTTTGATCTGCTTAACCACAGTACCGCATCGAACTTAAACACCTTGTCCGGCGTCTGCGTATTTTTACAACGCTTTTCTGAAAATCTGTTTATTTTTCCGGGAAGTAAAATTCACCCGTATTTCATATTACAAAAAGTCTTGGGAATGGTTTTCAACAATATCCTTGAAACAATCGGAAAGACCCCGCTGATCCGGCTCCATAAATCTGTTTTGCATATTCCGGCTACTGTGTACGCAAAAGTAGAAGCGTTCAACCCCGGTTTGAGTGCGAAAGATCGCATTGCATTACACATGCTGGAACGCGCAGAGCGTTTAGGGCAACTCAAACCAGGCGGCACCGTCGTAGATGCTACCAGCGGCAATACCGGTTTTAGCCTGGCAATGGTTTGCGCGATCAAAGGCTATAAATGCGTGCTGACTGTCACGAGCAAAATCTCGGAGGACAAGATGAATAACCTGAAGGCCATGGGCGCTGAGGTGATTCTCTGCCCCCAGGACGCCAAACCCAACGATCCCAACTCCTATTACCGCCGGGCCGAACAACTTGCTAAGGATATTCCCAACGCTTATTACGTCAACCAGAATTTCAATACCGACAATGCCGATGCGCATTACCTGACCACCGGCCCGGAAATATGGGAACAAACCCAAGGTAAAATCACTTGCCTGATCGGTAGCACCAGCACTGGCGGTACGCTTTGCGGCACAGGGCGTTATCTGCGCGAACAAAATCCGGATCTTAAAATATTTGGTGTGGACGCTTACGGCTCGGTATTGAAAAAATACCATGAAACGGGCATTTACGACGAAAATGAAATTTACTCTTACCGCATTGAAGGCACCGGAAAAAACATCATTCCGGCCAATATTGACTTCGGCCTGATTGACCGTTTTGTAAAAGTGACCGATAAAGACAGCGCCTTGTGCGCACGCGAACTCGCGCGCCAGGAAGGTATGCTGGTCGGTTATTCCAGCGGCGGCGCCTTGCAATGCTTAGAACAAATAAAAGACGAACTTACGGAAGACGATGTGGTGGTGCTCATTTTTGCCGACCACGGTTCCAAATATGTGAGTAAGATATTCAACGACAGTTGGATGGTAGCTCAAGGCTTCTTAGACGAAGAAACCATTGCTGCCGAACAAAAGTCGGCGCCTTCGCAAACGGTTGTTTGCTAAATCAAGGGCTTTGACAAAAAATTTCAACCATTAAAACATTCAAATTTACTTCGAAACGAGATGGATTTGTTCGATCGAATTTTAAAGCAAGCCGGTCCGCTGGGTAAATACGCGGAAGTCGGCGAAGGATATTACATGTTCCCACAGTTGGAAGGCGAATTGGGTAACCGCATGATATTCAAGGGAAAAGAGGTGGTGTGTTGGAGCATCAATAACTATTTGGGTCTGGCCAATCACCCGGAAGTGCGCCAGGCAGACGCAGAAAGTTCCGCTAAATGGGGCCTCGCCTACCCGATGGGCGCGCGCATGATGTCGGGCGAAACGTCCCAGCACAAGAAATTAGAAACCGGTCTGGCGCATTTCGTCGGCAAAGAAGACGGCTACCTGCTTAACTTTGGTTATCAGGGCATTTTATCGGTCATTGACGCGATTCTTTCCCGCCACGATGTAGTGGTGTACGACGCAGAAAGCCACGCCTGTATCGTGGATGCGCTGCGTATGCACCTTGGCAAACGCTTTGCCTTCACGCACAACGACATTCCAAGTCTTGTTAAAAACCTTGATCGCGCTAAAAAATTGGCCGACGAACAAGGCGGCGGTATCCTGGTGATTACCGAAGGCGTATTCGGGATGCGCGGCGACCAAGGCAAATTGCGTGAAATCGCAGCCCTTAAAGATATTTACGGATTCCGCCTGCTCATCGACGACGCGCACGGGTTCGGGATGCTGGGCGAAACCGGCGCCGGAACCGCTGAAGAACAAGGCGTTACCGATGCCGTGGATTTGTACTTCAGCACTTTTGCCAAAAGTATGGCCCTGATCGGCGCCTTTATCGCCGGGCAGAAAGAAATTATCCGCTTTTTGCGCTACAACATGCGTTCCCAGATTTTTGCCAAATCGCTGCCCATGCCCATCGTGGAAGGCGCGATCAAGCGTTTTGAATTGCTGCGCACCAAACCTGAATTGCGCGCCAAACTGTGGGACAATGTACGCAAATTACAAGACGGCCTGCGCGCACGCGGTTTCAACCTTGGCGACACAAATACCTGTGTAACACCCGTTTACCTGCAAGGCGAACCGGAAGAAGCGATGGCTCTGGTAAAAGATATGCGTGAAAATTACGGCATTTTCTGCTCCATCGTGGTGTACCCGGTGATCCCAAAAGGCATGATGATCCTGCGCCTGATCCCTACGGCTTCACACACCGACGAAGATATTCAACTGACGCTGGAAGCATTTTCTTCCATCGGCGAAAACTTGAAAGCGGGGAAATACAAGAATTTCGTTCCGGAAGCAATCGCGTAGGGAATATCGAATATCGAACAGAGGAATATCGAATAACGAACGGGGGCGTTGGGCTTGGTATTTTCGGATGCCAGGTGCAACGCCCCCGTTCGTTAACCAATATTCATCTATTAGGCGTGGACGAAGGATTTTCAAACAACGTTTTTCGGATCATCGTACCATTTTAAAGATACCAAGCCTGACGCTTGTCATGCCGTAGTTTACGGAGGCAACTACACAAACTCGGCTTTTTCGGGTGCCTTGCAAATATTTCCGCTTAGCCGGGCTTGTGTAGATGTCTCCACTGCGTTACGACATGACAAGCGTTGGGCTGGGTTTTTCAGGTAGTAATGGAAATATCGAGCAAAAATAAATCCTTCGTACACGCCTAATTCGTCTGTTCGTTATTCAATATTCACCACCTTTCCGGTTCCGATCAGCGCTCCGTTCCGTTCTATTTTAAAGAAATACAAACCGGCATTCAGTCCGGCGCGTTCCAGAAGGAAACGCGGGTTTTCACTTTCCAGCACCCGAATCAGGCTTCCCTCAAGGTTAAACAGGGAAAGGCGATAGGCTCCTGCTTCGGAACAATTTTTCACTTCAATAAACGCCTGGTTACGGAACGGGTTTGGGCTGATTTCAAGTTGATATACAGGGCGTACCGGTTGCCAGGCCCGAACGATTACAAAGTTTTTAGCCAACTTATGGGTGGTTGTATTGGTAATAACCGGTTCGTTGAAATCAAAGTAAATAGCGGCGCTGTTGAAGATGTCGGTTCCTAAAGGCAAACTATCGCGTTGCGCCACCCGGAATTTCACAAAACCATGTGAATTTGCTTCATCCTTGTTGCTATCAGGAAGCATAATATCTTGAAAATCAAACACCAACACATTCGGGTCAGTCACGTAAAAACGATACGGGTGGCTGCTCGCGCCGGGCATCACCCGTGTCAAATCAAGCGCAGCAGAGAGCGTGTCTAAGATGCGCACCCGGAATGCCGTGTCGGTTCCGGTATTTTGGAAACGAATCATATACTCGATATCCGTGCCCGGTTCAATGGCATGTGCAGCGCCGTAGCCAGCCGGGAACCCTTGTTTGTCGTTGGGATCGTATGAACCGGTCACAACGGTGCAATCCTCATCTAACCAGGGATCGGCGTCTTGCAGGGGGAATTGGCTCACATAACCTGTGCTGAACGCGCCGGTGCTACAACCTTCCACCGAAAGTTTCGGCGCAGCGTGGCCGGGGGCAAACGGCTCCTGATTGGCCTCAATGCGCCAGGTGCTACCGGTGGCCGGCACCGAAACGACCATCGAATCGCCGGGCGATAGGGGTGGCGACATGCCTTGAAGTCCCATGATACCGTCCTCAATTACAATATACTCCAGTTCATTCGACATGATATTTGCCCCCGTGTTTTTCAGCACAAAATGTAACGAATCGCTGTTGCAACGCGAACTTACCTCCACTTTTGCGCCCGACCAGTTTGGGGAATTCGGCGTACAAGACGCATCGGGGTAAATATGCGCCTCGCTACATAAGGTTTGGCCTAAAATTGCATTACAAGACACCGTTACACGCACCCAAAAGGTTCCGCAAAAGCCGGGCGCTACCGTTCCCAAATCGAAGCGATATTTTCCGTTGCCTAAACTTGTATATGGGTTTTGGCTTTGCCAAATGGAAAGCAGCGGATCTAAGGTAATCACCACATAAGCATCCGTTGCCGCAACGACGCCGTTGTTACAATATTGAATTTGATAATAACCACTTGATAAACAACGCCTTAGCGATGCCGTACTCATATCAACCGTCATAACCGGGCATTGTGGAACGTCTTGGACTGGGAAATCAACCACCGCTTCATTGCCCACAGAAGGCACGGATGCCGGAATATCCTGGCTGCATATAATGGCGGGTAAATTACTGTTCGGAATAAGGGACACGACATAATTACCCGGTTCTACCCGGATGGTATAATTGCCGGCTGCATCTGTTAAGCCGTAGTAGGTTTGGGCGCCCGTTGCGCGCACGAACCAGCCCGCGATGCCCGTTTCACCGGATTGAAGGAGGCAATCGTTGTTGGCATCTTGCACGACTTTCCCGCTTATTTTGGTGCAGGCGTCGGGGATTAGATCCATTGTAATCGGGATGTTTATGATACAGCCCTTTGAATCCGTTACGGTCAGGTTGTAAGTTCCGGGCGCTAAGGTGACAGTCGGGCCGTTCCCGCCGCCCGGCCAGCCGTATCCGTAGGGCGGAGTGCCGCCAAAGGCTTGGGCGGTTACTTCCCAGTTGCAAAAAACGGGTGGGTTAAAAGCCAATTGCGTAGGTTGCCCTACTGAAATTACCGGAGGTTTTAAAGTACAACCATTGGCATCCGTTATGGTAAGGTTGTAATTCCCGGCTTTCAGGTTTGTCGGATTTTGCACATTTACCGTAAATCCGTTCGGACCAGTCCAATTATAAAAATATGGAGGCACACCGCCACTTGGCGCAATAGAAATCGCGCCATCGCTGAGGCCATAGCAAGATACAGATGTCACGTTTATCTGCCCTGTTGGAAGTATTATCGGTGTATAATTTGTAATTGTAAACGAAGTTGAGGCGCTACAACCATTTGATCCTGTTACGGTTACGGTATAAGTGCCCGATGGCATTGAGGCTAAATCCTGCGTAGTAATTCCGTTCGACCATGCGTAAGTATAAGGTAGCGCGCTTCCGGTAACCGTAATGTCAATTTTACCGGTGTTGCCACCTGCGCAACTAAGGGGGGTAACAATCCCGGTAATATTGATTTGCGGCAGATTAGCAATGGTAAACGTGGCGCTGGCAGTACACCCCACGGCGTCTGTGACTGACAGTGTGTATGTACCAGGATTTAAGAAATACCGATCTCCCGGGTCGTTTGTACCTGGCAAATCAGCCCAATCATATATAACAGGAAGTACTGCATTGGTCAAACTATCATAAATGGTACCTTTTTGAAAACAATTGCCATTATTAACGACTCCGGTCAAATGAATACCTTTAAATACGGTACTTGAATCTGCCGCCGTACAACCGTTTGCATCCGTAACGGTCACTTTATACACGCCCACATCCAATTGGGTTCGGTCTTCGGGATCATTATTGCCGGGCAAATCAGCCCAATCGTAGGAGAAAGGAGCAGCAGCAGGGTATCCAACAAATAGATTAATTGCGCCTTCTTGTCCCGGACTATTACAATTCAAATGCGTATTGACAAACGAAAGGTCAAAGTTTAAAGCTGCGACCGTAAAACTCTTTACCTGCGTACACGTGCCCGCGTCCGTGACCGTTACGGTGTAGGTTCCCGACGCTAATCCGCTCAGGTCTTTGGTGTCATCATCCACGGCATCGGGGCCGTCGTTGCTCCAATCATAAGTGAATGGTTGTGAGCCATTTGTGACCGTCAGGGTGATAAGACCTGTATTTGCACATACAGTCGGCGTTGTTTGCCCGCTTAATACAATGGGCGGCGCCGTTACGATATCCGCATTTCCAAAGGCAAAACAACCGGCATTATCCGTCACAGAAACAAAATATTTCCCTTTGGCAAGCATATTTACATCTTCGGTGGTGTTGCCCATCGACCAAAAATATTGATACGGCGCGATACCTCCGCTGACGGTCAGATCAATATAACCATCGGGCAAACCCGTACAACTGACCGGGTGGGGCTGCAAACTTAAAATGGGGCCGTTGTTATCCGGCAATTCATAAAAACCGGTTTGACTGCATCCGTTTACATCTGTTACCGTAACAAAATAAACCTGCGCGGGAATATTGCTACGGTCTTGCGGATCGACGCTACCGACCAAATCAGACCAATCATAGTTATACGGGGCTACCCCACCCGTTACCGTCATATCCAAACTGCCATTTGCCTGATTGCAATCGGGTTTGGTTTTGACGCAACTCAGGTTAATTGTGGCTGGCTGAGTGATGGTGGTCGCCGCAA
>JBAXTB010000169.1:0-11901 GCA_037130425.1 Bacteroidota bacterium | reverse complement strand
TGGGTAAATATTCACAGCCTGACGCCGGAACAATTGAGCCTTGATATGTTCGCGCCACGCGAATTGATGGAACAAAATTTAGTGAACTATCGCGGTTATGATTTCAAGGGTAATAAAGTAAATGACAACGTTGTATTTAACGATTTCTTTACGGCAAAAGATGCAGACGGTATCCGGAGTTTCCCGGTAGCAGCATTACAACCTTTGTATCAGGCGGCGTTTTTGAAAGACAAGTTTACGTTTAACAAAATGATTTTCAGCCTCGGTTTGCGGGTTGAACGTTTTGACTTGAATACCAAGGTAATGCGCGACCAATACTCGCTGTACAATGTAATGTCGGCGAAAGATTACTACGCGACCATTCCTGGCACGCCTGCGCGTCCGGGTACGATCGGCGATGACTACAAAGTGTACGTGGAAAGCCCACAGAACCTTAGGCCGAAGGCATTCCGCAATGGAAATACCTGGTATTTTGCCGATGGAACGCAGGCAAATGATGGTAACGTGATTTTTGGTGGCGGTGTTGTTACGCCGATGTACTCTGACTACTCTTCTTCACGTGGTAACGTTGCCACACCGATCGAAGACCCGAATTTTAACCCGAATTCTTCTTTTGAAGATTACAAGCCGCAAGTAAACTGGCTTCCACGTCTGGCATTCTCTTTCCCGATTTCTAAAGACGCTAACTTCTTTGCACACTATGATGTGTTGGTACAGCGCCCGCCGAGCAACTGGGAGGTTACGCCTTTGGATTATTTCTACTTTTACACTCCAGGTCGTACGCCATCAAACAACGCCAACCTGAAACCAGAACGCGTAGTTGACTACGAAGTAGGTTTCCAACAGCGTTTGAATCAAAACTCAGCGCTCAAATTCTCGGCTTATTACCGCGAAATGCGCGATATGATTCAGCGTCGTACCGTGTTGTATGTACCGGTTATCGGCCGTTATGATACTTATGGCAACGTTGACTTTGGTACCGTAAAGGGCTTCACCCTGCAATACGACTTGCGCCGTATTCAAAACACAGAACTGAAGTTGGCATACACCCTGCAATTTGCAGATGGTACCGGTTCGGATGCCGAGTCGCAAAAAGGTTTGACGACCCGCGGTAATATCCGCACGTTGTTCCCGCTGAACTTTGACGAACGCCACAACATCCAGGCTATTATTGACTATCGTTTCGACGATGGAAAAGCGTACAACGGCCCACGGATTGCCGGCAAAGATGTTTTGGCTAATTTTGGGGTAAACTTAATTGTTTCGGCTGTTTCCGGTCGCCCATATACCGCCAAAATACGCCCTACGCGCTTTGACGGCGCCGGTACGGTAGGCTCGGTAAACGGTAGTCGCTTGCCTTGGCGTATAAACGTAGACCTCCGCGTTGATAAATCATTCGATCTTACGACAAAAGGGAAAAATCCGCTGAGTATCAACGTGTACTTACGGGCTTCCAACTTGTTGAACGCACTGAACGTAATCGGTGTGTACGGCGCTACCGGTTCTGCTACGAACGATGGCTACCTTGCATCTCCTGATGGCAGATCTGTACTGCGTGGTATTGCAGAACAGGGCCTGAACCAACAAGCTTATCGGGATTCTTATTCCTGGTTGTTGTCAAACCCTGGCAAATACGCACAGCCGCGTCGAATTTATGTCGGCGCCGTATTAGGATTCTAATGACGGCCGGATAAACGGGTTCAGACCTTTGGTTCGCCGTAAAATCCGAAGCCGGAGACAATAAAAAATCTTTGATTCTTTTGCAAAATTTATTGCAATAGATTCATTTTAGAACAATTAAACATTAAAAAAATGCGTATTTACAAACTTTGGATAACAGCGATGCTGATATTGGCAGGATTGGGCGCTTCCGCGCACGTGCCTGATTATGTCAAAAAGGCTGCCCATCAGAACAAAGCTCAATACCGCGATGTATGTTCTAATTCCAAGTCGCAAATCGACCAGGAAATCAACAATGTACGGGCGCGTCTGTTGGGCGGTGGCGACTGTTGGTGGGATTTTAAAGACGGGCGCTATATTGTACCGAAAGTTGATGTTTCAACAGGTCAGCAAGAGGTGTCCTCTATTTTTGCAGGTTCTGTATGGCTGGGCGGTATTGACCCAGGGAATAACCTTAAACTGGCTTGTCAGGATTACCGCAACGACGGTAAAAATGACTTCTGGCCTGGTCCTTTAACAGAATCTGGTGGTATTACCGATCAAACCACCTGTTCGAACTGGGACCGCCACTTCCGCGTAACGGGTGAAGAAATCCGCAGACACTTAAAAAACATTGCGGAAGGAAACCTCAACCCGGCAGATATTCCAATCGGCGTAAGAGGCTGGCCGGCACGCGGCAATCAGTATTTTGCCGATGTTTGGGGCTTTGATTTGCCCGATACCAAACAGGCGCTTGCAGGATTTTTTGATGCCGATGACGATACGAAGTACGACCCGCTCAAAGGGGACTATCCTTCCATTGAAATCAAGAGATGCCCATTGAACCGCTACCCGGACGAAATGATCTTTTGGATTTACAACGACCAGGGCGCAGGCGCGCCGCACGCAAAAACCGGTGGGAAACCAATTCAAATGGAAGTTCAGGTTCAGGCGTTCGGTTATTTGACCAATGACGAATTGAACGATATGACCTTCCACCGGTATAAATTGATCAACCGTGCAACGGAACGTATCGACTCCATGTTCTTTGCCATGTGGCTCGACCCGGATTTGGGTTGCTCTGAAGATGACTTTATCGGTTGTGATACGACAAAGAGTTTGATGTATGTGTACAACCAGGACGCAATTGACGGTGATCCAGGGGCTACCTGTAATGTAGGTAATGGTAGTACGCCGACTTACGGAACTAAAATTCCAATTTTGGGTTGCGACTATTTCCGCGGTCCATTGGATACTTTCGGCAATGAAATCGGTATGTCCTCTTTCATGTATTACAACCGTACTGGTACTGGTGGCAATAACTCTGCTACTTGGGATCCGACAGCGCCTGCCGAATATTATAACTACATCACAGGCAGCTGGCGCGATGGCAAACGGCTTACCTATGGCGGAAGCGGATACAGTAATGATCCAAACGCAAAATTAGTACACTACTGCTTTACAGAGGCGCCTGACAACCCTGCCGGCTGGTCGATGGTGACGGCCAACCTGCCTAAGGGCGACCGTCGTACCTTACAGGCTACTGGTCCCTTTACACTCAAACCGGGCGCTGTAAATGAGCTGATTATTGGTTTGCCTTGGGTGCCCGAACAGGAATACCCGAATCCAAGCTTAGATGGTTTATTCCGGGCAGATAACCTTGCACAAGGCTTGTTCGACAACTGCTTTGAATTGCTTGACGGTCCGGATGCTCCGGATGTAAGCTGGGTTGAATTGGACGAGGAATTAGTGGCCGTATTGGCCAACGTCGCGCCATCCAACAATGTTAATGAAGGCTACCACCAACAGGATTTCTTAGCGCCCGAATCATTGCGCAACAGCACGGACTCTTTAATTAAGGAGTCGACCTATTTCAAATTTGAAGGTTACATTGTGTATCAGTTGAAAGATCCAAATGTATCGACTGCGGATTTTGATAATGCTGAAAAGAGCCGCCCGGTTTATACGGTTGACGTTAAAAATGGCGTAAGCAAAATTTACAACTGGATATCCACGAAAGATCCGTTTACGAAAAAACTGGTTTATTTCCCGGAAGAAAAGATTAATGCGCCTGATGGCGGTATTCGTCGGACTTTCCAAATCAAGGAAGATAAATTTGCATTAGGAAACGACCGTTCGTTGGTCAACCACAAAAAATATTATTATGCTGTGGTTGCCTACGCTTATAACAATTACGAGAACTTCAATCCTTTGGCGCAACCGAAAGCGACTGGTCAAGACCGGGCATACCTGCCTGGCCGTAAATCAGGCGATGGTACCCAGATCAAAATTTACACCGTTATTCCAAGACCAATCGTAGATCAGGCACTGAATTCTTCTTACGGTGACGGTTTGGAAGTTACGCGTTTGGAAGGCGCAGGCGCAGGCGGCAATTTCCTCGATCTGAACGATGCAACCAGAGCAAAACTGCTTGACAGCAATTTCGACAGCACCCTGACTTATAAACCGGGCCGTGCGCCAATTACCGTAACAATCTTCAACCCGTTTGAAGTGAAAGACGGCGATTTTGAATTGCAGTTTGTAGATTCAGATAACAACGACAGTAAAATAGACAAAGATGCCCGTTGGGTATTGCGCCGCTTGGCTGACGGTCAAACCATTGCGTCCGAAAAATCAATTGAAAAATTGAATGAACAATTGGTACGCGAATACGGCTTCTCTATTACAATAGGTCAAACGGCTAATCCCGGCGATCTGGCAGATGACAGAAACGGCGCCATCGGAATGGAAATAGAATATGCCGATCAGAACAATCCATGGCTGGCCGGCTTTGCCGATCAACCGAGCGGGCCGTTTAACTATGTCCGAACAACAGAACCATTGGATCCGGACTATGACCAAAATGGCGATGGTATTCCGCTCGATCCGAAAGGTGGATTAAGCACATTAGGCGTGGCTGACGATGCAAATAACGGTTGGTTTGTTCCTTATGTATTGGCAAACTGGCGTATTCCGGCTGATAATGTGCTTGCAACCAGGGTGGTTACGCCGGCCTGGACGGATAAATTCGCCAATCTCCCGCAGGGTAGTTTCAATTCGGGGGCTGTATTTGCCAATGTAAGTAGTGAAGATACACGGAGAAGCCGCCTTCGCTTGTTGCCGAATGTTGACATTGTATTGACCAGTGATAAATCAAAATGGAGTCGCTGTGCGATCGTTGAATCTGCTTCGGTGTACTATACTGATACCGTTACGTACAAATCAACTCGCGATACTGCACAACAAACAGAAAGCCCGGCATCCAGAAAGCGGCAGTCATTTGACCTGCGTTACGCACTTTCCGTAGGCAAAGATGATAACAATGGTGACGGATTGCCTGATCCGGATGGAGCGCTAAATCCAAATGACGGATCGCCGGTCGCTGGTAAGGAATTGCGCGGTATGGGTTGGTTCCCGGGCTATGCCGTGGATGTGGAAACTGGACAACGCTTGAATGTATTCTTCGGTGAAAACTCTTGCTTCTCATCAAAATTAAATCCGAAATTCACCGGACGCGACATGCTCTGGAATCCGACCGATCAATTCTTTAGAAGTGACATTGCGAGAGACTTCCCTGATTATGTTTTGGGGGGTCAACACTGGATGTATGTGTCGTATTCTAAATATGACGGCTGTGATTCTATCCGTATGGCATTCACGCCTGAGCGTTATTCAGGAAGTAGCGTATATTCCAGAAAACAGGCTCAAATCCGTAACATTGCTTGGGCTGGTATGCCAATTTTGCGCACCGGTACAAAAATGAAATCGCTGAAAGACGGATTGATTCCAAATGATGCAATTATCAAACTTCGGGTAGATCACTCGTATAAAACCTGGTGGAGCCAAAGCGGCAACCATTCGGTGAAAAACGGCCATCCGAAATATTTGATTAGTGTGCGGAACCGTCAGGCGCAACCGCTGAGTACGGTGCAAATTGAAAATGCGCTGGATTCTGTGAAAACAGTACCGAATCCGTATTACGGTTATTCGAAGTATGAAACTTCACAGTTTACCAATATCATTAGAATTACCAATTTGCCGGCAAAATGTACGGTAACCATCTATTCGCTTGACGGCAAATTTATCCGCAAATACGATCGGAACGAATCGTACGAAGCATATTCTCAAATTGCGCCTGATATAGAATGGGATTTGAAAAATAGTAAAGGAATTCCGGTAGCAAGTGGTGTGTATCTGATACATATTGATGCGCCCGGAATGGGAGAACGAACCATCAAATGGTTCGGTATAGGGCGACAATTTGACCCATCCGGGTTATAAAAGCGGCAGTGACGCCGATGGGTTTGTGTAGACGAAGTGAATTAAATGCGCTTGTTTACACAAACCTGTCGGCTTACAAAAGCACCTCACTCATTCAATAATTCAACATCATGAAGAAAATATACTTATCTCTGCCGGTTTGGTGTATCTTATTCCTGTCGGGTTCTCTGTTTGCAGGTAACCCCGACCGTCAGGGGGAAGCTGGCGCGAACCAGCTGCTCATCAACCCATGGGCTAAGAGCGCCGGTTTGCATACCATGAATACGGCCATTACTTCAGGCGCTGAAGCCATGTTTCTGAACGTGGCAGGTTTGTCGCGGATCAATAAAACGCAGTTGCAACTGAGCCACACGCGTTATTTGGTCGGAGCCGACATCAACCTCAATGCACTTGGTTTTGCACAGCGCGTGGGCAAAGGCGGGGCGTTCGGTATCAACTTGGTTGCGCTTGATCTCGGCAAATTCGATTACACGACAGAAGATACACCGGAAGGAACGGGCGCTACATTTACCCCATCCTTCTTCAACATGGGCCTTTCTTACTCGTATTTGTTTGACAATAAAGTATCCGTGGGGGTTACGGCAAAATTTGTCAGCGAGGGCGTCGCAAACGCACATGCCAGCGCTTTTGCCATCGATGCCGGTGTGCAATATGTAACCGGCCCGAATGACAATTTCAAGTTTGGTATCTCCTTGCGTAACGTAGGTTCGAAAATGCGGTTTACGGGTGAGGGTCTTTCCAAAGGGCTTCCAAATCCAGGGCCATTCAGTTACGACAATACCTACTACGAACGCTCGAGCGCGTATGAATTACCGTCGCAATTGAATATCGGTATGGCATACGATTGGTTGTTAGGCCGTATAAACCGTTTGTCCCTGATTGCTAATTTTACCTCCAACGCATTTTCACGCGATCAGATCGGTGGTGGTCTTGAGTTCAATATGGGTAAAAATTTTGCCCTGCGTGCCGGTTACAAAATGGAGTTTGACGCACCGGCAGGTAGCGCACAAGCAACCTTGGATAACGGATTCAGCGGCGGTTTTTCCATTTCAACACCGTTTAAAAAGAACTCCGATTCCCGCTTGTCATTAGACTATGCCTATCGCGCCACTTCGGTGTACCAAGGCATCCATAATATTGGTATCCGAATCGATCTGTAGGGCCAGTATGTCGAAAAAACGCATTAAATATTTGCGTTTATCCACTTTCGACTTATCTTTGCGGCACTTTAAATGAGTACGGAAACGTTTCTATCTATCAGGTAGGGACGTTTCCGTTTTTTCTACCCTAATAGCAGTGGGCAGAGGTTTATCATCCCGTACAGGTTGGTAAACCTCTTTCTCGCTATATAGGGTAAAAAGCGTTCAAATTTAGGCTTCCAATTGGGCCGGTTTTAGTCCGGTATTTGAAAGACCGGAATCCGAATCGACCCAAAAGAAAGTGCTAACCAAATTTCGAATCAAATTTTACTAATTTTTTAAAATGGCTAATTACACGTATTTGACGCAGAGTGGCTACGACAAACTCAAATCCGAATTGGAAGAACTAAAATCAACCGGAAGGAAAGAAGTAGCGAAAGCCATTGCTGAAGCGCGCTCCCAGGGAGATTTATCTGAAAACGCAGAATATGATGCGGCCAAAGACGCCCAAGGGATGCTTGAAATGAAAATCAGCGAGCTTGAAACTATATTTTCCAATGCCCGCGTGATCGACGAAAGCCTGTTGGATGACTCAAAAGTGGCTATTTTGTCAAATGTTACCATTAAAAACCTGAAAACAGGTAAAGAAATGACCTATAAATTGGTATCCGAAACCGAAGCGGATGCCAAAGCAATGAAAATTTCGGTCACATCCCCCATCGGAAAGGGACTGCTTGGCAAAGTGCTCGGAGAAATTGCAAAGGTGCAAACACCCGGCGGCACCATGGAATTTGAAGTTGTAAACATTACAATCGGATAAAAGCAATGGCCAGTATTTTCACGCGTATCATCAACGGCGAAATTCCATGCTACAAAGTAGCCGAAACCAGCGATTACTTCGCGTTTCTCGATATTCGCCCGGTGGCAATGGGCCACACCCTGTGCATCCCTAAAAAGGAGGTGGATTATATTTTCGAACTGGATGATGATGCGCTGGCGGGCCTAATGGTTTTTGCCAAAAAAGTGGCAAAAGCAATTGAAAAAGAAGTCAGCTGCCTGCGCTGCGGCGTTGCTGTGATCGGCCTTGAAGTGCCGCACGCCCACGTTCACTTGGTTCCTTTAAACTCGATGGCCGATTTTAACATTCAAAATAAAATGGACGTTCCCGGGGACGAACTGGCTGCATTGGCGGCTAAAATTGCGGCACATTTCCAAAATTAATACCCATTGCTTGTCGTATCAAAGCGACGCCTTATATTTGAAACCCAGTCCGGTTTATCCCGAACTGGGTTTCTCTATGAAAGTCTTGTTTCTGTCTGTCCTGTTATACGGCATGGTTTTTACCACCTGCCGCAACTCCGGCGCCGCGCCGCAGCCGGCTGCTTCCGCCCAACCGTTTACGAAGGTTCAACCCGCGCACAAGGGATTGAAAATGAACGGCCTGACCTTTGTAGCCCCGCCTGAACCTTTTCCCGACAACCCGATGGAAGCGGTAAAAAACGTAGGCGCCGGCTGGATCTCCGTCGTGCCTTACGCCTATACGCGCATGGGCACGCCCGAAGTGCATTTCAACGAAAGCGGCAGGCATCATCAGTGGTGGGGCGAAACGCCCGACGGGGTGCGCGAAACCATCCGGCTGGCGCACGCAAACAGCATCAGTGTTATGCTGAAACCTCAGGTGTTCGTACCTGGCGGCTGGACCGGCGCACTTGATTTTTCCAGCCCGGAAGATTGGGCCTCCTGGGAAGCCGGTTATGAAAAGTATATCCTGTTTTTTGCAGAGATTGCAGAAGCCGAGCACGCCGAGTTGTTGTGCATCGGCACGGAATTCAACAATGCTATTACAAAGCGCCCGGAATACTGGAAGCAGTTGATTGGGAAAATAAAACAAACGTACAAGGGGCAACTTACCTATTCCTCGAATTGGGACGACTGGTCGCGGGTTCCTTTTTGGCAGGATCTTGATTATATCGGGTTGGGCGGTTATTTCCCTTTGGTGGCGGCGCCCACGCCCTCCGTGGCTGATTTGAAAACGGCCTGGAAACCCATTGCGGAGCGTTTACGCAGTTTTTCGGAGGCGCAAAAAAAGAAGGTTTTATTTACGGAATTCGGCTACCTCAGTGTGGACAGCTGCGGCTGGCGCAATTGGGAATTAGAACGCGGCATTACGGCGCGGCCCATAAACGAACAAGCGCAGGCAAATTGTTATGAAGGGCTTTTTGCAACTTTTCAAGCGGAATCCTGGTGGGCTGGCGGTTTTTTGTGGAAATGGTTTCCGAATATGCGAGGGCATGAGGGGTATCCGGAGCGGGATTATACGCCGCAGGGAAAGTTGGGGGAAGGGGTGGTAAGGAAGTGGTATGGGAGGTAGTTGAGGAGGTTGAATTAGTTTTCACCACAGATTTACACAGATTTTAAAAAAAAAACACGCAATCTGTGCAAATCTGTGTCATCCGTGGTGGGCTTTTGTCGCGTTCGGTAATGCTATGTTTGAAATTCATTTCTCCCTATATTTGTCTTTCTTTTACTAATCCTATTCACCCTCTCATCAAAACATGTACCTCGATCCCGAACTCGTTAATGCCCATTTATTATCCGCTATCCAGATTGCTGTTCCTGACCTGATCGTCATGAATCAGATCGCGGCGGCTGCACTCGGCGTTTCAGAAGCCGCAGCCTTAAAAAAAACAAGCGGACAAATTCCCCTTGAACCGGATGAATTTCTGGCACTTACCGGGGCCTTCAATATTTCCTTGGACCGTTTTATCCACGGCAGCACTACCGCATTTGCCGCCGATCTTGATTCGGATGCCACGCCATTTGGCGAACCGCAGTTGTATTTGGGCCGTATTTTGAAAAAACTGGAAGCCTCCGTCCAATTGCCCGATTTGTATGCGCACCATGCTTCCACGGCCATTCAGGTGTTTCATTATTTGCCGTTTCAGGCGCTTACTTCCTTCAAATTGTTCGTGTTGTGGCAGCATAGTTGGAATTTGCCCCTGCGCGGTCCCGACCTGCACCCGGAAACCATCCTGGCCGACGCGCGCGTAGAAGCATTGCGGCAACAAATTATTCAGGTCAACAGCCGGATCAACGGGGTTGAGTTCTGGTCGCTGAGTATGCTTCAGGATACCATGAACCAAATTGAGTATTTCGCCTTTAAACAATCCGGCAACCTCGAATATTACCTGTTGCTTTGCGACGAATTAAAACAACTGTTGGCCTTGCACCAAAAGATGGCCGCCGCCGGTCGTCGCTACGACGTATCGGGTAAAGCCCCCGACGACACAGCCGGTTCTTACCGCTTGTATTTCAATGAAATCGTGCATACCGGCAATATTTACCTGCTCGAATCCAAGGTGGGCCGCATGGTAATTACGATTTACAACAACCCAAACTTTTTTACCAGTTCCGACCTCGCTTTTTGTGATTATACCGCCGACTGGTTCGACCGGCTGTCTAAAAATGCGCAGTTGTTGAGCGGGCAGGCGGAAAAAATGCGCAATATCTTTTTTGACAAACTCCGGCATCAGGTGGATACGCTGATTGAAAAAATAAAGCGCCTGCGCCCTTGAAATTCAAACACTTAATTCAAACACTGTTTAATCAAGTACACCGATGAATCCTCCTCAACAAAACAGCCCGCAACCCGTCAACGGGCAGCTGCTTAGAAATCATATCGTGCAAGCGCTTCAAGCCAAGGTAGGCGCCAGAAACCTCACAAAATTCGTTGCGGCGACTTTGTGTCTGTCGGATAGCGCAGCATATAAAAAGATAAAAGGTCTGCACGCGTTTACCATGTCGGAGATTGTCAAATTGGCCCGCGCGTACCATATCCGGGTCGACAATCTGATTCAAAAAGGGGCCGGGCGGGTCGTGTTTGATTTCACCCAACTCAACCGCACCCACACGGAAGCCATTGATTTTATGCGGATTATGAAGCGCCGCCTTGAACTGGGGCTGCAATTGGAACAACCCGTGATCCATTTTGCGGTCACCGAACTTCAAATCCTGCATTATGCCCATTTCCCCGAACTGACCGCCTTCAAACTCTACGTCATGGGGCGAAACGCCTGGAACAACCGCAACGCCAAACCGGAACAGCGCCCGAAGGAACTCTTGGAATGCGCCGAAATTCAGCAATTGCGCGAACAGGTCGCGCAGGTGTTCAATCGGTTTGACAGCACTGAATTCTGGTCGAGGCAGGTCTTGGAAAGCACCCTGGCGCAGATTGATTATTACGCTTCGATGGACAGAAAGGAACGGGATTTTTACCGCGTGGTGCGCGAGCAAGTCGGGCTTTTGCTGCAACACCAGAAGGAAATGGCCTTGTGCGGCCGAAAAACCCTGCCCGGGCAGCCGCCGGAGGCCGATGCGGGGAAGTTTCTGATGTTTTACAACCCCACTATTTATGCTGTCAATACGTTTTTACTGGAATCACCGGAGTTTCGGCGGGTATTTGTCGTGTATGACAATCCCAACACCATGAGTTCCGACGATCCCTTCTTTTGCAACTATACGGCCGCCTGGTTTGAAAACCTGATCGGCCATTCCGTGCGGCTCAACCACCACAACCCGAACACGGTACACGATTTTTTTGAAATCCTGTTGGCCGATCTTGCGGAGTTCCGCCGGCGGCAGGAATTGCTTTTTCAGTTGTAAATATGCCCGTTCGGCGTCAGGATTTTACCCTGAAACGGTCTAAACCGACCCAAATCGTGACGCGCGCGCCTGTTTGGTACGATAAAACGTATGCCTCCGTCAGGATTTTGCCCCAAAATGCCCGAAACGGCCCGAAATCGTGACGCGCGACCCGTTTGGG
>JBAXTB010000168.1:0-11913 GCA_037130425.1 Bacteroidota bacterium | reverse complement strand
GTAGGCGCTGGTTCTTCAACCGGTGGCGGCGGCGGCGGTTGAATTGGCGCCGGCTCTCGCACGATGGCCACAGGAGGCACTGGCGGCGGCGCAGGTGGAGGAGGCGGCGCGGGCGCGGGCGCATCTTGTTCCACCGGTTCGGGCGTTTTGGCAATGGATTTTTTTGCCGCAGGGGCAATAACTACCGGCGCTTGCGGCGCAACAGTGTCCGACAACAATGCATCATACAGTTCGCGCACATAAGAAAGCATGATGTCAACATCGATCCGGGTAGTGTTTTCCGGATCCTTGTACATGCGCGTATATTCGCGGTTCAGTTTGTCAAGATAAATTTTTGTTTTCTGCAAATCCATGCTAAAAAGATGCGCTTTTTTATGTTGTGTAAGTATTGGGTGCGAATTTCATAAAATAAGGACATATAATGGTCTTTAATTTTATTTTTTCTTCAAAACGGTCGAACAAGATCCTCCTTTACTTCGCTTCGTGGCAGTTCTCGCGTACTTTTGGGCGCTTGGAATGAACAGGCCAATACCTATCGACCATGTTTTTAGAACCACATTTTAAAGGACAACGCTCCGGCTGGATAGAAGTCGTGTGCGGGTGTATGTTTTCCGGCAAAACGGAAGAGTTGATTCGCCGTTTGAAGCGCGCAAAAATCGCGGACATGAAGGTAGAGGTATTTAAACCCAAAATCGATACGCGTTACGACGAGACAAGCGTGGTTTCGCATGATGCGGGTACCATATTGGCTACACCTATTGACGATGCTTCCCGCATGTTGAAAATCAGCGAGGACACAACGGTCGTGGGCATTGATGAGGCGCAGTTTTTTGACCTAGGCTTGGTTGATGTTTGTCAGGAACTTGCCCTGCGTGGTGTGCGGGTCATTGCGGCGGGTTTGGATATGGATTATCGGGGAGTTCCCTTTGGCCCCATGCCAAATTTGCTGGCCATTGCCGAATATGTGACCAAAGTACATGCTATTTGTATGCACTGCGGCAATTTGGCTACCCATTCCTACCGCTTGGCTGATGGCGATTCGGTGGTTTTGTTAGGCGAAAAAGAACAGTATGAGCCGCGTTGCCGTTCATGTTACCAGATGGGCAATATTTTGCGTTTAAAGTAGCGCGTTTTGCTGTGTCGGCAACGCTGTGCGTCGTATCTTTGCCGCTTCAATTTTCAAGTTTCACTTCATGTCAGGCACAAATAACACAAAATCGCTGCGTTCAGCGCTGATTTCCGTATATTCCAAAGACGGTTTAGAGCCAATCATTCGTACATTACATACCCTCGGCGTACAGTTGTATAGCACCGGCGGCACCCAATCTTACATTGAAAAATTGGGCATTCCGGTTACGGCCGTTGAATCACTGACCGGTTATCCGAGCATCCTCGACGGTCGGGTAAAGACCCTGCACCCTGCGGTTTTCGGCGGACTGTTGGCCCGTCGCGAACCCGAACATTTGGCGCAGTTGGAGCAATATAACATCCCGCAATTGGACTGTGTCATTGTAGACCTATACCCGTTTGAAGAAACGGTTGCTTCGACCAACCAAGAGTCCGAAATCATTGAAAAAATCGACATCGGCGGGGTTTCGCTGATTCGTGCCGCAGCTAAAAACTGGCAGGATGTGGTGGTGGTGGCTTCCAAAGAGGAGTATAAAATGTTCCATGACGTTCTGGAAACGGAAAACGGCGCTTTTACTGCGGAACAACGCCGTGAATTTGCCCGCCGCGCCTTCAAAGTGACTTCCAATTACGACGTAGCCATTTTTAACTGGTTCAACGACGGGGTCGCGGATGTCGCCTTCAAACACTCCATTCACCGCTCCGACATTCTGCGTTATGGCGAAAACCCACACCAGTCCGGCGTGTTTTTCGGCGATTTCGAAAAGGTGTTCGACAAACTGAACGGCAAATCTATTTCCTACAACAACCTCATTGACATTGATGCGGCGGTTGCGCTCATGCGCGAATTCCAACTTGGAAAACCGGCCTTTGCCATTCTGAAACATACCAATGCCTGCGGTATCGCAAAACGCAACACCTTGCTGGAATCCTGGCAGGCGGCCCTGGCTTGCGACCCGACTTCGGCGTTTGGGGGTATTTTTATCACCAATACAAAGGTGGACGTAGCCACTGCGCAGGAGATTAATAAACTATTCTACGAAGTGCTGATTGCCCCTGATTTTGACCAGGATGCGCTGGATGTATTGCGTAAAAAAGAGCAACGTATTTTGTTGAAAATCAAATCGTTTGAAGTGCGTCCGCGCAGTTTCCGCAGTTTGCTCAATGGTGTAGTGGAACAGGATGCTGATTTGAAAACGGAAACGGAAGCGGATTTGAAAACTGCAACGGAGCGTGCGCCTACGCCTAAAGAAGTGGGCGAATTGTTGTTTGCAGCAAAATGCGTGAAACACCTCAAATCGAACGGTATTGCACTGGTAAAAGAGCGCCAACTGATCGGTATGGGTTGCGGCCAGCCTTCTCGCGTGGATGCGCTGCGCCAGGCCATTGCCAAGGCCCAAGCCTTCGGTTTCGACCTGAACGGCGCGGTCATGGCTTCGGATGCGTTTTTTCCGTTCCCGGATTGTGTTGAAATCGCGCATGAAGCCGGCATCACGGCGGTGATTCAGCCTGGCGGTTCTATGAAAGATCAGGACAGTGTGGATATGTGTAATAAGTTGGGCATGGCGATGGTGATGACCGGCTACCGGCATTTTAAACACTAAAGTTGATTGGGCGTTTATTGCCTACGCGCCGGTAAACCGGCTATCGGCACTTTAAACACTAAAGTTGATTGGGCGTTTATTGCCTACGCGCCGGTAAACCGGCTATCGGCACTTTAAACACTAGATAAAGACCTGTTTTGAGGTGTCATCTCCGACCAAAGGAGGAGGTGACATCTCAAAACGAAAGTTAAGTGAGCAAACAAAGATTACGTGAGCGCTTCCGTTCAGAGATGTCACCTTCTCGTACCTCGACGATGACACCGCTTCACTTTCTTTGCCGTCAACGGGCACGCAGTTGCTCACAATATTTGAGACTTTAAAATGGCTACAAAAAAGCGGATTTCACCAAAGTTAAAAGCAAAAGCGGAAGATATTCGCCTTATGCTGGAAGCGTTTTATCCCGAAACGCCGATTCCTTTGCAGCATGAGGACGCGTACACCTTGTTAGTTGCGGTGCTTTTGTCGGCCCAATGCACGGATGCGCGCGTGAACCAGATCACGCCCTTGTTGTTTGCCCGTGCCGACAACCCGGCTGATATGTTGAAATTATCCGTAGAGGAAATTCGTGAAATTATAAAGCCCTGCGGCCTTTCACCGGCCAAATCGAAAGGCATTTGGGGACTTTCAAAAATTATTATGGAGCAACACGCCGGGCAGGTGCCGGAGTCTTTCGAGGCTTTGGAAGCCCTGCCCGGCGTGGGCCATAAAACAGCCTCCGTGGTGATGTCGCAAGCCTTTGGCCACCCGGCCTTTCCGGTAGATACGCATATTCACCGTTTGGCGGCGCGCTGGGGCTTGAGCAGCGGCAAAAATGTGGAAGAAACCGAGCGTGATTTGAAAGCGCTGTTTCCGGAAGAAAGTTGGAACAAACTGCATTTGCAAATTATTTACTTTGGCCGGGAGTACTGCCCCGCGCGCGGGCATGATCCGGAGAAATGCCCGATTTGTTCGAAGTATGGCGTTGACGCTAAGAAGTAATACTACAACTTTACATATAACATTTTATTTACTAAGCACTGAAGGACTTGCCTCGTATCTTCAATCCCCTTAGATTTGCATTTCTCTCGCTCAATTACACGACCGTCATTCTATACCGTTAACCCAAACACTTAATCATGCGATCCGTATTAAACCTTTTTCTCCTGCTTCTTCTAAGCGTTACACCGCTTTTCAGCCAAAAAAAAGAACTTAAAACTAAATTCGGCAAGATTTCCGACGCGGAAATCGCCATGAAATCCTATGAACCTGATCCCGCTGCGCCTGGCGTGGTTTTGTTCGACAAAGGTGTTGTTTCGCACCGCTACGTCGACCACAAGGGATTTATGCAAGAGTACAAACGCCATGTGCGCCTGAAAATCTTTAAGAAAGAGGCTTATGACCTTGCCGATGTTATCATTTTTTATTTCAAAAAACAAAAAATTGTTGACCTCAAAGCCAGTTGTTATAATATTGAAAACGGCAAATTGGTAGAAACGGAATTACAAAAAAGCAATATTTTCGACGAGTCGCTTACCCGAGCCCGCCTGCTTAAAAAGTTCAGCATCCCTGCCGTTCGGGAAGGCAGCATTATTGAGTACACCTATACCATTAGCGACGATTTTGTGGTGGAATTGCCCGACTGGAACTTCCAACAAGAGGAAATTCCCACGATTTGGAGCGAATTTGAGGCAGAAATTCCCAGTTTTATCGAATACAGTAAGGTCGCCCAAGGCTGGTACCCTTTCAGCCTTGCAGTCGATGAAAATGGAAACGCCGCGATTTCGCTCACAACGGCTGAGCGGAGTGGCGGTAGCATCACCAATACATCAATGGGTAGTGCAAATGTTGAATACCAGGTAAAAAAACTGCATTTTATTCAGGAAAATATACCAGCCCTTAAACCTGAATCGTTTGTGGCCTCCACTTCTGATTACTTGTCGCGCATTTATTTTGATGTTCATGCCGTGTATGATACGGATTTGATTCCATCCGGCACATCTTACCAGTTGGTGAACGGCGCTTTCCGGGAACTCAACAATACCTGGGAGAAACTCGGAGAGGAAATGCTGGAAGACAGCTACGAGGACGCCCTTAAATCGTCCAAATATACAGCCGATATTGCTGCGCAAACCGTGGTTGGTAAATCGACGCTCCTGGAAAAAACGACTGCGCTGTATGAATATGTAGGGAAGAACTTCCAGGTTCGGCATTTGCCTTATCCCTGGTTGTCGCAGTCTTTTGAAAAGTTAAATAAAGATCGAAACGGCACGGAAACTGATGTTAATTTGTTGTTTATCAACTTATTGCGTAAAGTGAAGATCAATGCGTGGCCGGTTATGATCAGTACGCGCGCGCACGGGCATATACACCCGGTGCGCATAGACCCTTCCGAAATGGATCGTGTCATTACAGCCGTAGAACTCGAAGATCAAAGTTTGTTGCTGTTAGATGCCTCGGCGTTCCCCAATCCGATCGGCTTGCTCGACGATGAAGATCTGAACGAAAACGGACTTTTGATAAAAGCAAAAGGAGACATCAAATGGGTTCCACTGCAAAATAAAGTTTCCGTCAAAACAATCTACCTAGCTACCCTTAATTTGAAACCCGAAGGGGCATTGTCGGGCAAAGTCGTGTGCGCACAAACCGGATACGAGGCCGTAAAAAGCCGGGCTGTGTTGCATAAAGATAGAGATACCTTGAATTTTGTGCGCACAACCTTTAAAGAATGGGCTGCCGACGGCGCCTTTAGTGAGATCAAAATTGAAAATGGCAATCAATGGCAAGAACCCACTGTTAAAACCGAATTCAAATTAGAAAGCTCGGCGTTTTCATCGGTTTCCGGCAACAAAATATTTGTTACGCCGTCATTGGGCTTGGGTTTGCATGAAAATCCATTTAAAAATCCGACCCGAAAATTCAATGTAGACCTCGGTACGCCGCACGACGAAAATTACAATATTATCATCAATATTCCGGCGGGATATACCGTGGAAGAGAAGCCGAAGGGTGCAAAAATGGCTTTTGGTGAAAATGCTTTGGTATTCGAATATTTGGTTGAAAGCACGCCGGATCAAATCAAGATCATTATCAGGAATAAGTATAAAAAGCCCTATATCGGCGCCGATCTTTACCCGGAATTGCGGGAGTATTTCAGCACCTTGGTGGCAAAAATGGAAGAACAGATCGTTTTTACAAAATCATAAACTTTCTGTAAATTCCTGATTATGAAAAAGATATATATAGCGGCGTTCGGCTTTGTCCTGAGCGCTGGATCCGCGACGGCGCAAACGCTCTATCCGGTTTCTGATATTCCTAAAAGTTTAATAGCACACGCTAATTCAGTCGTGCGCGCATACAGCCTTGAATTTGAAGTTCTGAATAAAAAAGAGGCTGTTGAAATTGAGCACAAAGTGGTAACGATCCTAAACTCAAAAGGCGCCAAGGATGCGGTTCCGGTGTTTAACTATTCGAATTTTCTACAAATAGATGATATTGAAGCGGCCGTTTATGAAGCCAATGGGGATTTGGTACGTCGCTTAAAATCAAAAGATATAACTGACGGCAAGCCGTTGGAGCATTTCGTAAATGATCATCGGTATAAGGTGCTGGACTTACCTGCGCGGGCTTTCCCTTACACCGTGGAATACACCATCAAAAGAAAGTACAACGGGCTGATGTTTTATCCGGTTTTTCAACCACAGGAAAGCGAAGGTGTATCTGTACAATCCGCTCATTTGACACTCAAGATGCCGCCCGGTCTGGAAGTCAGGGTAAAAGGGGTAAACCTGCCTGAAAATTGCAAGGTTGGCGCCTTAAATTGGGAATTCAAAAACATAGCGGCTTTTTTACCAGAACCCTTTTCGCCGGATGAAAACACGCGATTTGCCAGAATTATTAGCGCCCCTACCGACTTTGAATTTGGCGATTTGCCCGGCGATATGCGGACTTGGGAGGCTTATGGCAGGTTTTTTTGGCAATTAAACCTTACTCAGGGAAATCTTCCGCCTGAAACCGTCTCCATGTTGCAAACCTTGGTAACCGATTGCCCGGATGCTGTATGTAAAATTCGACGATTATACGATTATTTGCAAAATAACACCCGCTATTATTTTGTCGGCCTGGGAATCGGCGGCTGGCAGGCGGCTAAGGCTTCGGAGGTAGATCATTCAAAATACGGCGATTGCAAGGGTTTGAGTAACTACATGGTTTCCATGTTGAAGGCGGTAAACGTTCCTGCATTTTACACTGTTATTCGGGCCGGCGACGATGAAATGCACACGCAGTTTCCGGATTTTCCGAACGCCTGGTTTAACCATGTTTGTGTATGTGTGCCTTTGGAGCACGATACGATGTGGCTTGAATGTACCAGTCAAACGGAAAGTTGCGGATTTGTAAGCGATTTTACCGACAATCGGCCGGCGTTGTTGATAACACCCGAAGGCGGCCGTTTAGTGCATACGCCAAAATACGACGAACACCAAAATACCATCCAACGACAAACAGCGATCAAACTGGCCGCCGACGGAAGCGCGACCTTAGTTTCGAAGGACGTGTACAGCGGCATTGCACAAAAAATAGCGGCATATTTGGCTGAGTTTTCCGACGAATCCAAGCAAAAATATTTGTATAAAACCTTGAATGTGAGTGATTTTGAAATAAAATCCCTAGAGTTTAAACGGGAAAAATCGCGATTGCCCAGCGTAACGGAAAATTTGGAACTTCGGTTACCCCGCCTGGCATCTGCAAGTGGGAAACGCCTGTTTGTGCCCATCAGTTTGATGTGTATCAAACAAGAAATTCCGACCCTTGACAGCATTCGACATTCGGATGTACAGGCTGACCCGCGCGGGTACACCGAGGAAAGTACAACGACCCTTGAAATACCGGAAGGTTATCGTTTGGAGGCCGCATTCACGCCCGTTGATGTTACAACCGCTTTCGGACGTTTTGAGTTGTCCGCGCAGGAACAAGCAGGTAAATTATTGATTAACAGAAAATTAACGCTCAACAGCAGCATACAGCACAACGATCAATTCAGCGTGTTCGTTCAGTTTTTAAAGTCCGTTACTAAAGCGGATAAATCGAAATTGGTATTGATTAAACAGACTTAGTTTTTAAAATTTATAACCCTATGTCAAAAGTTTTAGCCGCTACTTTTCATCTGACCCACCAGTGCAATTTGCGCTGCACGTATTGTTACACAGGCGAAAAACTCAACATACCCATGTCGCGCGCAATCGCGGATGCGGGTGTGGATTTTGTTTTGCAGGAAGCCCAAAAATCGGGAGCGCCTTATCTTGATATATGTTTTTTCGGCGGCGAACCTTTGATTGAAAAGGACTTGTTGTTGCATATTGCAGATCGATTTCGCCTTGAAAAACCGGAAGATTGCAGTGTTTCGTTCAAATTAAGTACCAATGGAACCTTGCTTACCGCTTCCTTACTGCATGAACTCATGCGACGCCAAATCTATGTCTCGCTCAGCGTGGATGGCCCGCCTGATTTGCATGACCAACAGCGACCCAATGCGGCAGGGCAGGGGAGTAGCGCCTCCGTACAAAAGGCTATTCCGGTGCTGCTCAAGGCCAACCCTTGCGCCAACGTGACCTGTGTGCTCACGCCCGCAAGCGCATCCCGCGCGGATGAAACGGTTGATTGGTTGTACAAACAAGGTTTTCGCTATTTCAACCTCACGCTTGACTATAGCGCTCCCTGGACGATGGAGGACATGCGCGTGCTTGAAAAATCCTATTTGCGCTTAGCCGATTGGTATGAAAAGCGCATGAACGAAGGCAAACGGTTTTACCTGAGTTGTTTTGAGGAACGGGTGCGCAGCCATACACAGGCGCCGCTGGTGCCTGATGAGCGTTGCTCGTTGGCGTACCGGCAGTTCAGCATTGCCCCCGATGGCGCCTTGTATCCTTGCGTGCAGTTCGTGACCACGGAAGGCGTGCCGGAGTTTATGATCGGACATTTGTCGCACGGCGGATTTGATGAAAGTTGCCGCCGCCATGTACACAATTGCTCGGAAGCGCCCAAGGCTGAATGCAGCGGATGTTCTTTGCAAGGGCGTTGCGCCAGTTGGTGTGCTTGTATCAATTACGCCAGCACGGGCACGGTGACAGCTGCCAGTCCGGTTGTGTGCCACCACGAACAAATGCTGATGCCGATTGTGGACACCTTAGGGAACCGGCTTTGGAAAAAACGAAATAACATGTTTATCCACAAGCATTACAACCCGGCGTATCCGATGATTGATTATTTGGAACATGTGATGGAAAGTCGATAAGTGATTGATAATCTTTTAATTATATAACCTCGGAAGGGTTTAAAACCCTTCCGAGGTTTACGTGATCGCATTTGTGTATTACATATAACGATATTTTATGACCACAAAATCTCCACTACAAGTCAAACCCCTTCGTCGCTACATCAAGCCGCGTTACCCATCCTATAACGACCCCAACCCGCTCGCGCACCCGTACGCGCGACCGTATCCGTTTTCGAAACGCTTTGTACAATGGGCGCTGGCTTCGGGGTTGGTAGGAGCAAGCGCAGTTTCAGCCGATGCGCAACAAACAAACCCTGCTCCGCCACTGAAAAACCCGTTTGACCTAAAATCGCTGGGGCTTCCTTACCAACCGATGATGTTCGGAACGGGTTTACCGGAACGATTAAAAGAAAAAGATGTGCGTGAAGCTGCGGCACGCGCTTTTGCGGCGGAAGGCGTTGCAGTAAGTACAAATTACCTTTGGCGCGAAGGCACACAGGAGTTGATTTTGGATGCTTATGACACCGTCAGCCATATCGGTTACGTGGTGCTGCCGTATTACAAACTTGGTCCGGGTACTGAGCGGGAAGCTGGTTGGCGCAATGACAACCAGTCAAAGGATGCTTCCTGGTTAGCGCGGCACAAAGCATATTTTAAAGAAATGAAATCCAGCCAGGATGCCCGCAAATCGCTGCTGGATTACCTTAAAACTATGGACCCCGCGCGTGTGCCTGAAAGCCGCCAGAAACAATATCAAGCGCTGGTGGATCAACTGCATGACAATATAAATGCTACGGTCGAAACAGAAACATTTGCCAATATGATGCTCGACGGCACATTCCATCGCGTACGCGCATCCTATCTTCCTGATTTGGAAGCAATTGTGGAGCAGACGATCACAACGAACCGTAAATCCATTCGGCACGCTGGCTTAAAACGGCTTCAAATTTTGGAAGAACATCGAATGCTGACCGAACAAAGGCCAGTATCCGCGCCATATATGCTCGAATTCAACATAGCCTATAATTTGATAAACAAGGTTGCTTTTGAACTTTCCGGCGTCCGACAAAATGTAGCAGCAAAGGATCGTTGGGAATTATTGACCCGAATACAAAGAACCCTTTTTAACATACAAGAAACACAAGAAGGGCCATTTTTTATGCAAAAATTAAAGTCGGCCCTTGTAAATGGAACAGATTGGACGGCGCTTGAAGCGATGGGGCATTATATCGACCAGATTCAAGCCTCGATGGATGAAATTGAAGCCTTAACCATGGAAGCGGAATCCGGCAAACGCTTTGTGGCCATGATTGATTGGTTGGGGCCGCATACAGAGATTAGACCCGGCGTTGTTGAACAAAGGGATCGGCCTCCTTACCCGCAAGCGCGTCCGGATTGGAAAGATTTGGATAAAGAAACGCGTGCGCGATTAATAGCGGAACATCAAAAAGCTTATGAAGAAGCATACAAAAATGCCAATGAACAAGCCGAGGAATTGAGCATTCAGCGGCTTGAAAAAGAAATTCGGCAATTCATCCAATGGGCGCGGCAGGAAGGAAAATATTAATCACTGACATTTGCGTTTGGCGGCGCTCACAATTTTGTACATCATTTGAATTTCGGGCTTAACCAATTCATTTTCAGGCTTTTCCAAACTTACTTTAAGCACTTCTTCGGCCTGGATAAACTGCCCCTCGCTGATAGCGTACTCAATGTTGAACTGGGTTTCATGCCGGAACCGTTCAAACGCTGCCACATGCTGGTCTTTGGGTTTAAACAGAACATAACACACAACAATGCCGACCACGGTACCAACAAAACCGGTGGCTAAAATGGTTTTAAACCCAAAACCGCCTTTTTGCAAACGCAAGGATTCGTAATCACCCTGAATTTTATGCAATTCTTTTTGTAGTTCTTGTTTTTGGGTTGCCAATAATTCGTTTTCCCGGACGTACTTTTGCGCCTTGTGTTCAGCGGCGGCAAATGCTTTCTCGAGTGCGGCAATGCGTTGCATCAAATCTTCAGGCGGTAAAAATTCGTACTGCTGATCGGGCGGGAAGGTTTCCATTGTGTCGTTGTTTGTATTGCAAATGTAGGGTTTAAACAGCTGTGTTTTTCAAACTAATACCTTCAAATTATAACCATGAAAGTTGATATTCTGGCAATCGGCATTCACCCGGACGATGTTGAATTAAGCGCAGGCGGTACGCTGCTACGCCATGCCGCCGAAGGCAAAACCTTTGGAATCCTCGATTTGAGTCAGGGCGAACTGGGCACCCGTGGCACTGCCGCCATTCGTGCAGAGGAAGCCGCTGAGGCCGCCCGACTGTTAGGCGCCTCTTTCCGCAAAATATTGGATATTCCGGATGGCTTATTTACCCATACGCCTGATAACTGGCTCAAAATCGTAAGCGCCATCCGCGCCTGTCAACCCGATATTGTGTTGTGTAATGCTATCGACGACCGGCACCCTGACCACGGGCGCGCAGCCAAAATGACGGCGGATGCTTGTTTTTATGCCGGTCTGGAACGCATCGAAACCTTTGATGAAAACGGCGCACCGCAAGCTAAATGGCGCCCCAAATTTGTGTACCACTACATTCAGGATAAACAACTTACGCCCGATTTTGTCATAGACATTACCCCGTTTTTTGAACAAAAAATGCAGGCGATCATGGCGTTCAAATCACAATTTTACGATCCCAATAACACAGCGCCGAATACGCCCATTTCGGGAAAGGATTTTGTGGATTTTATGGAAGCCAAAATGCGGGTGTTCGGACGCCCGATGCAGGCGGAATTTGCAGAAGGATTTCAGGTGACGAGAACGCCGGGGGTACGGTCGTTGTTTGATTTGGTTTAATGACGTTACCGTCAAAAAATCCCGAAGGGCTACGGTTTACGGAGAAGTTGCATGGTAAAAAATTAATT
>JBAXTB010000167.1:0-11934 GCA_037130425.1 Bacteroidota bacterium | reverse complement strand
CACTGTTTGTCAGGTTGTCGCTGATGGCGGAAAAATGATTGCCTCTGTCATACGTAATATACACATCGTCAAAGGCAAACAGCATAGTTTTGGGATTTTTCGGATTCATAATAAACGGCGTCACCCAATCGCCGGTTGGCGCGCCGGGGATGTTGTCGTTAATGGTAATGCTGGATAAAAAACCGTTGGTGGTGCGGTAAATCTGTGTGCCGGAGTAATATTCGGTAAATCCGATTCCATTGTTGGTCGGGTCAATGGCCTGGGTCATAGCGTCGCCGCCATTGGTGTGGCCCCAGGTGCCGTTGGGGCGTTTCATCCAGCCGCCATTGTCCTGGCTGCCCGCCAAAATGCGCAAGGAACCAGTTTCTGAAACGGCGATGCGGTAAAACTGCGCAATACCCATGCCGTTGGAGTGATCCTGCCAAATAGAATCCGGCTCATTGTAGGAGTACAAACCGCCGTCGTTGCAAAAAAACAGTTCTGAAGGTTTGTGCGGATTAAATGCAATATGGTGAAAATCAGCGTGTACCTCATCATGCACGCCATCGTTGTACCAATTGGTCATTTGTTCCCAGGTCAAGCCGCCATCGGTTGAGCGGTTTACGACCGTGTTACAAGCGTAAATCGTTTGCGGATCAACTTGTGAAAACGCAAATACAAAGTTTTCCGGCATTTCAGATTTGAATTCAAAGCTGTCGCCAGAATCTGTTGAAACGTACAGTTTTTTGCCTTCGGAGAACATCAAACCCACGATATTCGGGTTTGCCTGCGTTACGGCAATGCGAATGGTGTTGTATTGCAAACCGAAATTTGAAATTTGCGTCCAGCTTTGGCCGCCGTCCTTGGATCGAAACACTTCGCTTTGGCCCCAATAATCGTATTTGGCCGCATAAACGGTGTTCGGATCGCCGGGTTTGTATTGCACATCCGTAAACTCCCCGGCCAACGTGACGGTCCAGTTTACGCCGCCGTCGGTTGTGCGCCGGATGCCGCCGTTTGTAGCCGCTAAGATCGTTTGCGGGTCGGCCGGACTCATAATCATGTTGTAAAGCACCCGATTTTGGTCGAGGCTCCAATCTAATCCGGTTGGAAACCAGTGCTGGCCGCCGTCCGTTGACTTATACACGCCCAAGTTGGAATTCCACCAGCCGATTTTATCACCGAGGGAAATGTACAGGGTGTCTGGATGCAGTTGATCGATCAGGATCACGCCCACGGGCAAATAAGGCAAATCTTCGCCCAGAGATTGATAGGTATTTCCGCCGTCAGCCGTTTTCCAGATGCCGCCATCGGGTGTGCCAACGTAATATATATTTGGATTGCTTGGGTGAAATGCCACGTGTTTGGTGCGCCCCATGCCCCAATACCCGCCGCCGGTGTTTTGCATCGGGCCTTCATGCACCCAGGCCGATTGAAGCGCGCGGGAAGCAACAGTTTTGTGCTGTCTATATGCCTGCCATTGCGCCTTCATATCCGGGAAGGAACCGTCGGCCTGCACCCGATCGCGCCAAAACCATTTCCAGCGCAGGTATTTCACTTGTTCATCGTCCCAACAGGCATCTTCTTCGGCCTGATATTCAGTAGCGAAATAAGCGTCAAGTTGTTTACAGATGTCAAAATAGTTTTTGGATTGAAGCCGAACATGTTCGAGTTCGGGCAATTCCTGTGCGTTCAGGATATTAAAAGCGCCTAAAAGCGCAAGCAGGAATAAATGTTTGATTTGCATGGATATAATGGATGATTGTATACCAAGATTAAAATGGATTTGAAGATTTTCAGGATGAATTAAATTGATTTTCAAAGGATTACCCGATTTCTATAGCCACAACCAATTTGCGTGGGCGATAAGTGCAGCACGGCAAAGTTAAGGAACAAAATAGTTTGCGATGGCTGACTCGGCGCCTGTGTCTTCAAGCAGCAAAAAACCGTGCGTTTTGTTTGCCGGAAAATCAACTTACCTTTGTGAAAAATCTTCTCATGCCGGTTCGCTTTCCTTTGTTTTTGTTGCTTTCTGCCTTGTTATGGGCAGCTTGCAGCGACCGTCAAACGGCCGTTTACCCGCTTGACCCTTCACAACAATACGCGTATTTCCCGTTAAAAACGGGCAAATATATTGATTATAAAGTCGATAGCGTTGTCTACGATTTTGCGCCGTCGGGCGGCACTGTGAAAATTGAGTCGAGTACCTGGGTGCGCGAACGCGTAGGCGATACCATCCGCGATAACCTCGGCAACTTGGTGTACACGCTCGAACGCTACGAACGCAAGCAAGCGGACGCCCCTTGGGAACTCAAACAAATCAACACAGCAGCACGCACTGAAAATCAAGCAATTAGAACGGAGGATAACCTGCGTTTTTTGAAATTGATTTTTCCCATGGATCGCCGCAGCGCCTGGAACGGCAATATCTGGATTGATGAAAACCGGGAAATTGAAGTAGCCGGTGAACGGATCAGGCCATACACCAACTGGGCCTACGAAGTGGATTCCATCGACATTGCAGCCAATATCGGTACGTTTGCTTTTGATTCGGTGCTGGTGGTAACGGAGGCAAATGATAATAATGTAATCGAGCGACGGTACTCCAAATTGCGCTACGCCAAAAACGTAGGCCTGGTGCAACGCGAACAATGGATCCTGGATTCGCAATATTGCAACCAAAATCCGCCGCCAGCCGACTGCGCGACCAAACCCTGGACGGAAAAAGCGGAAAAAGGTTATATTTTAAAACAAACCGTGGTAGGATTTAATTAAAACATGGCTGAGATTCAATACGTTAACATCGGATATACCAGAAAAACGCACGGACTGAAAGGGGAACTCAAAGTTGTCGTGGAGCCGCGTTTTGAAGAGGATTTTTTGAAAAACGAACGCATTTTCCTTGACGTGAAAGGCGTAAAAGTGCCTTATTTTATTGCGAGTGTGCGCGGAACCAATGAATGGATTCTGCAATTGGAAGACGTTGAATCCAAAGAATCGGCGTTTGCCCTGCAATCCAGGCAGATTTACCTGCGCGAACAGGACTTGATTCCGGACCATAAACGCGAAATCGAAGTGGAAGACGACAGCCTTGAATATGAAGAACTGGTTGGCTATACCATTGAGGATCAAACACTTGGCACGATTGGTAAAATCGACGAAGTGCTGGAAATGCCACAGCAGGAAATGGCTTTTTTGAAGTATAAAAACAAGGATGTGCTGATTCCGTTGAATGAAGCCAGTATTGTTTCCATTGATAAAGCGGCGCAGGTTGTACGGATGGATTTGCCGGAGGGCTTGTTGGATATGTAGGCAAGGCTGAGGGCGTCTCATAATTCATTGAAAATTGAACATTAAACATTGCGCATTGAACATTTTAATAATTATAATTTTCAAATTTAAAAGTTCAAGATTTTCAATGTACAATGAGCAATTTTCAATGTGCAAGTGCTTATGAGACGCCCTTAAAAGCCCAAACCGCCATAACTATATTAATGTTGCACCGCAATTCTTCCTTCCTGTACCAAACCATTCATGCCTTGTACCCGGCACCAATAAACACCGCCCGGCAGTTTAGCCGTTGGAATCGTACAACCCGAAGCGCCCGCTTCTACCGCCACTTGTAGCACGGATCTTCCCAAACAATCGTATAAGGTCACCGTTTCTGCTGCGTATGTTGTCGGCCAATTGACCTGTGTTTGTTGGTTTGCAGGATTGGGCCGAATTTGTAATGCAGCCGAATGCGCTATTTCTCCAACTGCATTGGTAAACGGCACCATGTATGTAAGTACCTCGCTGCAACCGCCTGATACAGAGATGGTTACGGTATAAGTTCCAGGCGAAACCGATTGAATGGATTGCGTAGTTGCGCCCGTATTCCATTGATAGGTAATAAATGCGCCCCCGCCGGCCACCTCTAAATTAATTGCCCCGTTAGCACAGGTACTACAGGACGCCGATTGGATATTTGCCGTTACCACAGGCGGCTGAATAAGTGGTATATTCAATGCCAGAGCAAAAGCTTTTCCGTTTTGATCGGTAATCGTAAAAGCATAATCGCCTGCTTCAAGCCCGTTCAGGTCCGTACCCGATGTATTTCCATGTACCCATTGATACTGTAATGGTTCACAACCGTTTTGAATCACAAAATCGACACTCCCGGAATTGCTGTCCGGACAGGCCGCATGAATGAGCGGCGCAGCCCCCAGCGACAATCCCGGCGATTCTATCGGACCAATGTCTGCCAAACCGTCGAGGATGCGCGGCTGATCGTAATAGTCTTTCAGGATATTGTACAAGGCATACGGATCGTTGATACCCGCATTGATTGCCGGAGAACAAGGCAAAAGGCGGTAATCCCGGTTGGCCGTATCTGCCAACATAAGATCTTGACCGAAAAGATTACCGCTTACACAATTCGCTTTGCCGCCCAGCACATCGCAAGAGGGAAAATCAAAACTATTGTTGTAAAACTCTACCGAATCCTGATAAAACGGCAGGTATTGATAATATTGGGCCGCAGCGCCACTCTCTGTATTGTGATTGTTGATAAAAATGTTGTTATACATTTTCCAGCGTTGCGGTGCAGGTGGAACATAACCAGGCAACAAAGGGATTTTATAGCGGTTGTTAATAAATAAGTTGCCAACATAAATATTTTTAGGCACTACCCCAAAAGCATTTGTTCGATTTGCGCCATCGAATATATTATTATAAATAAGGTCAGCACCTTCACTTGAATTAACCCCTAAACCACCGTTATAAACAATATTTCCTTCACAAGCGGCAAAATGTGCACCTGTAATTGAGCAATAAGACCGATTGTTATCTATAATCACATTTTTCCTAACAAATACTGAATCACCTTCAATATTAATACCCCCTCCCGCATAAGGGTTTGAATTATAATTATTCTGAAAAATATTATTTTCGAAAAACCATTTACTTTGGGTAAGCCCACTACTCTCAATTATGCCATAATCTTGGTTTACTATATACGAATTTCTAATCGCATAATATGATTTAAATACCCCATCATAATACCCTGAATACATCCCAATCGACAACCCGGCAATAGAAGGATTCCATTGAAAGGTATAATTCCCATCAAACAAACAGGAATCTACCATAAAGTACTTAATCGGGTTATCTTCCGAGTAATAAGCAATCCCGCTGCCTGATTTTGAACTGTTTTTGCGCATTCGGCAACCTACAAAACGCAAACAGGCGCCGTTGCTACGGCCATTGGTATAAAACACACCTGCCGGAATAGTAATTGGAGAACGGGCCTCATTTTCATCAAAAATGCAATGTATAACATCCAACGTATCCGTCCGGCCGTTTACATCTCCGTAAAAAATCCCGGAACCGTAGCCATTGGAGATGTTCTTGTAAAAATAGCAATCTCTAAAATCATCCGGTGTATCCAGCGTCGTACTACCCAGGCGGTACACCGCCCCACCTGCATTGGCGCGGTTGCGTTCAAAACGGCAATCCACAAAACGCGGCGCCACCATGCCGGAAGTTCCGGACTTAATAAAGGCCGCCCCGCCGTTGCCGATGGTGCTGTTGCGCTCAAATCGGCAATGCCGGATCAAGGGATAGGCAATACCGGAACCGGCGTCGATATACAACGCGGCGCCACTCGCCCCTAATCCCTGATAAGGCGCATCGGGATCGTCGGCCACCGCATTTCGAAGCACAAAACCGTCCAGTATGGTTTGTGCTGATGGAGTTATCATGCGTACCAAATTACGGGTATTGTCCGTACTGTCGCCCGGAACGCCGATATCGCCGTCCAAAATAACCGGATGCGCTTCCCAATCGCGCTGTGCAAGGTTTGCTTCCACGCCGCTGAAGCCGCCGTACAAGGCCAAGCCCGATTTTACATCAAAAAATGCGGAACGATCGCCGTTGTCTGCGGTATGGTAAATGCCTTCAGAAACCCATATCACATCGCCAGGCTGCGCCGTTTGCAACGCTGTATGCAGGTTATTAAAAGCATCAGCCCAGGAATGACCGGTATTTTGCCCTAAAGCATTTGCGCGCACGTACCAGGTTGTTTGGCTGTGGGCAAATAATGGGAGGAGAAAGAGAAGAGGAAGAAGCTGTTTTTTGAACATGGGTATTTATTTGATTAATTGCACCAAATTAAAGCGGTACAAATATCCTGTAAAACCCTTTCGATTCTAAAAAGAAAAACTGTTTTGTACAATTTTGGCGTAATGGTATTTAGGTTGCAAATCAGATTCATCCTTCCCCCGCTGGCGCAAGGTTCCAACCTTGTGACGTGTATTTGTCGGGTTGAACCCGACGGATGGAGGAGGCTGTATCATAAGATAACGTGGGATTTTTTCGCCAAATAAAAAGTTGAGATCGCGCCTAATTGTCGGGTTGACTATCAGTCACCCCGACAATACGCTCGGTCATTAGAATAATATTTTGTGAACGATCCTCAAGTTGCTTAAAAAAGGACTTATGATACACCCTCTTTAAAGCGTAGTTTGTTTTTACCAATACGGATTCCGCGACAACTTTACCACCTTATACCCGTATTTCCGCATTTCCGACAAACACGCCTCCGTAGGCGTTTCTTTAAAAATAACCACCGCCAGCAACTGCGGTTCTGCGATACGCAAGCCGGAAATCAGGTTAAGCAAGCCGGTCATTACATCTACGGTAAGTTTAGCGAAGGAGAACTTGGTCGCCGAAATATTTTCAGAGCCGTTTTTGTGGAAAATATTGATGCCTTTGAAGGCTATATATGGATAGTTCAGGCCCAGCGCCACCTTTTCCATTTCACGGGCCGAAACTTTGTACACGTAGTTGCCCACGTCCTCATACGTCGCGCGTTTGATTTCCCGACCGATCAGCAATTTGAACAAACCAAGGCTGTTTACAGCTTATATTACGCCGCGAAACAAGGCTTGTGCGAAGTTTTTATACACATAAGGATCAATCGGTTCCAACAGAATCACGCCTTTCCGGCTCACACGCAACATTTCATTTCTTTTATTCACAGCGACATTTTGAATTACACCCGTTTCGTATCTATAAACCTTTCTTTTAGCAGCTGATTAGCCCGCTTTTTCAATGGGTTTCCGTGCCCAAAAACAGCTTGCTCAAAGGGAAAATTTGCCACTTTCAAAATAGATTCTCGTGCTAAAGCCCTATCCTCATTAATGGTAGCATAGCTTAATCCCATGACGTTTGAACAGATATCACCTGCTATTAATATTCCATCCTGGGGCAGTAAAAATGATACATGACCAGCAGAATGTCCTGGTGTATGAATAACTTCTATATCATTGGCAAATGGAAGTATTTCCCCGTCTCCTATGGTTTTATCAACAGGAAAAGATTCGTATTTCGTGCCTCCTGGTCTAATGACGAAACGATAGACGAGTCTTGGAATAATGCCCGGCGTAACCGTAATTCCATCGTATCCCGCTTCCCCTTTGGCAGTTAGGGCAAGGTCGGCAGCATGGACGTACACCTTAGCGCCTGTACGCCTGCTTATCTCCGCAGCGCTACCCGCATGGTCAACATGACCGTGGGTAAGTATTAAATGCTTGATATCTGCCGGATCATGACCAGTTTGTCGCACGCCCTCCAATATAGCGTCCGCTTTATTTGGCCATGCAGCATCAACCAATACCAATCCATCATTGGTTTTAATCAGATAGACATTAACTATCCCGATTTCAATTCGCCAAAGAAGAGTTGAGACTTGTTTCATTGTTGTTGTCGTAAAATTGGTGCTAACCATGCATCAACGCAATTGCGGCGACTGCTTTGCAATTGCCGCTGATGCAATTATGGCGAAGTTCCGGGGTTTCAATCAAAAAAACAAGCATATACAAATAAAACATACGAATTTAATAAGCCCCACCAACCCCAGTGTGTTGACTCTGATCGCAACAGAAAATCCATTCCTCCCTTGCGCCATGTTACCTAATTAGGTACCTTTGCAACAAATATAACCCATGCCGGAAATCGACAGAATTTCAGGGATTCGCAAATAAACCATGACAACACTTCCAAAAATTGTCCGCATTCTAAAAATCCAATCCTTCAAAATAACCCTCCTTTGGAGTAACTTTGAAGTGCGCCTTATGGATTTTGCCACCTTGGTCAAACAATGGGAATCCGAAGGCGATACCCAAATAGCCGCGCTCCGTGATAAAAAGGCATTTAAAGCCGTAACCCTTTCCGAAAACCATACGCTTTGCTGGCCGAATATCTCCAGGTCATTTACTTACAAAGGAATAACCCGCAGCGAGCCGCTGGAATTAGATGCGCAGGAGTTATATCGGCTTAGTCAATTGATCAGAAAAGTGGAGCCATTACAGGTCGGCGCGATGCTTCGGCAGGCAAGGAAAAAAGCCGGGCTTACACAGGCTGAGGTGGCCCTCAACAGTGGTACTACTTCCAAGTATATTTCCAGAATTGAACACGATAAATCGGATATTCAACTCGGAACGCTGCAAAAAATCATTGAATTGGGTATCGGGAAGAAAATGTATATTTCTATTGAGGATGAAGCCGGCGTGGCGATGGTGCGGGAGGAAACGCCAGAAATGAAGCGGGTGAAAAGTAAAAAGAAATAGATCAAGCATTAGCAATGTCTACTTCTATTTCCTGCATATTATATTGAAACACAGAGACTTTATACTTCCCCTACAACTCAATAAACGCTTGTTTAGATAGTCCGACCATAGCCGCTCCCTGTCCTGAGGAAATCAATCCTTCATCGAACAATTTCACGGCCAAAAGCATGCTCAATTCGAAGTTGCTGATTTTTAAGCCCTCTGGAAGATCAACTTGAATACTCATATTTCCTTTAAGATTCTGACTTAAGTCCGGCAACGTTTACGAAACTGAAAAAAGTTTCGTAAACGGATGGGTAGCCGAACCGAACGCTTAATGACTTTTGTCCTTAACCAAAGGCACATTTTTTATTCACGCGACATTTTGCATTAAAAAGCAGATAAACCCGACTAATCCGCAAACACCTCCGTCACATCAACGGCTAAGTTAGGTATAATGGGGGTGGTAACCGCATCGCCCTCAACTTTGGGTTGGCGACTGATGTACATGCCTTGTTCATCAATCGTCCAAACCTGGATGGTTTTTTCAATAGGCGATACCACCCAATATTCGAGTACGCCAGCCTCTTGATACAGTTCAAACTTGTCCTTCATCTCGGTACGGCATAGTTTTTTCTCTTTGCCTTAATCCGGAAACTGGTTCTCAGCGTTAAAAACCAGTTTTGTCGGCTTTTTACTAAAGGCTGCTGTTAAACAATTGCCTGTTGATGTAGATTGGTTAAAATTCTGAATTTTCAATCAAAAAATACGGGCTATGAGGCAGATTTGAAGGAAGCCTATTGAATTTCGCCCCTTTCCTGTATGATATGGCCCGGAAAAGTCGAAAAACTGTTCGCGCCCGGACATCCCATTCCTTCATCCACCCATACTTTTGCAGCAACATTTAACAAAAACTACCTGCACATGAAATCCTGGTTGATTTTTTCCATATTTATATTATTGGCTTCCAGCGCATTTGCTCAAACAGCCGCACGCACCAAACAATTTAACCTCTCAGGCGGCCTCGCCATTCAAGGATATGACCCGGTGGCGTATTTTACCCAAAATAAGGCCGTAAAAGGAAGCGCTCAATACGCTGCAACCTTAGAAGGGGTCACCTACTATTTTGCTTCCGCCGCCAACAAAGACCTTTTTTACAAAAACACCCAAAAATACGAACCGCAATACGGCGGTTGGTGCGCGTATGCCATGGGCGCTACAAACTCCAAAGTGGAAATTGATCCTGCTACCTTCAAAATTGTGGATGGCAAATTGTATTTATTCTTTCATACCTGGTACAACAATACGCTGACCAAGTGGAACGCAGATGAGGCTAATCTGAAATCAAAAGCAGACAATTATTGGGAGTCAGTTTTTAAATAGGCTAATTAAAAATTTCATTCCAATATAAGATCAGAGTCATCAGTTGCACACACACCACAGTGTTTCCAACCGAGTTGCTTGCACGACTAAACTACCCGGCGGCGAACCAGCCGCCGCACAAACCTGAAACGTGCCGGTATTTCCCGAAAAGGTCTGTATATATGAACCGGCGCCAGATATGCTGTAAGTAAGGCTAAAAGGCGGCGTACCTGTAAAGTTGGCGGTAACGGTGGTGCAGGCGCCGGCGCATACATTCGGATTGGCCACTGAAAAAGTAACTGTCGGCACCGACCGCCAGATAACCGAAACAGCGTTGGAGATATTTAAACAGGCATCGTTTAGATCCACGTTCCCATTTAGGTTATTCCCTGCTATTGCGGCAATATAATAAGTCTGGTCGGATTGCATGGTGGCGGGGTTAAAGGTGAAACTGGGGGTCGCGCTGGTAGCGACAATGCTGCCGAGCGTATCGTTTAAGTTGCTGAACAGGATATAGCGCAGCAGGTCGTTGTTGTCTAAAAAAGTCTGGGTAGCAGGCGGTATGGTGGCCACATTTCCAGCTCCAAGGCAAAGCGAGATCGGGCTGGCGGTCAGTACCCCCGCGTCCGTCGAGCAGGCCGGGCAACAAATATACAGGGAAAACACTACTCCGACCGGACCTCCGGTCAGCCAAACATCTTCAACTTTTAAGGAACTCATGGTCTGGTTAATCACGATGTTATCCCAAGAGCCGACGCAGTTCGTACAAGCCTGTATCGTTCCCGTACCTGAGATAACGGCCGGCGAAAAGCAACCGTCGGGCACGCCGGGAATGGTGATCGGGTAAAAACTGCCATTCACGGTAAAGGCGATTTCCTCAAGCCCTAAAGCATTGTTATTCAATGCAGCAACGCCAACCTTTACACCTGATATTGCCGGGGAAAAGTTGAATGTATAACTCCCGGGCGCAATATTTCCAACTAAGTAAGGCCCTTTTCCGCACAAGGTTGAGCTCACTGCCGAACCTGAAGAGGTAACGGTCACATTGGTACATGTAACCAACTGCGTACCAGATAAATGTGTCACTTGCGTCGTGCATTGCGCACGCAATGTATGTGAAAATACTAAGGCAGACAGCCCAATAAAGCAGGTTAAAAGTAAACGTTTTTGCATAAGTTTATCGTAAATTAGTAGACTATAATACAAAGATACAGGTATTTGTTTTCCGTTTCAAGCGCTTTGTCGATTTTGAAGGAACCGCTTTCTTTTTACATGATTTGTGCATATTCGCTTCCTTGTTGACTCAAAACCTGGCTTGGGAAATATTAGTCGCCTGAGGTGATGTTCCCACCGTAACAAGTATATTAAACGCGAAAGTTAATTATCCTTCCGTTTTATCCGGTTATTTTCCTCCGAGAGTAATTCAATTTCGTCGGAGCAACCTTCAAAATCAATAAAATTATAGTAATTATCAAAGCGATATGAATAATCTAAGTGTCTTTTTTTATCTAATTTTATTACCCCAACTTCGTAATACCTTTTTTTCGATATTTTCCAGAAACCTTTTAATTTGATGGTATCGCCTGTTATTTTATCAACTTGTCCATAAACAGCACAGCATAAAAATGATAATAAAAACAGAATTGCATTTTTCATAAAACTCTTTTTTTATTGAATTTTAAATTTTCTTCCCCTCAACAAAAGCCATTGGCACTGTTAAGGTTAATTCTCCGTTTTTACTAGAATATTCATTCAAATTAGCTTCTAAAACAGCAAAAAACGCTTCCAATTCATCTTCCGGCAACAAGGCTTTCCAGGAGGCCAGCCAGCCGAGTTTTACAAAGTAGTGGTTTAAAAAAGCGCTGCCGTCTAAAAATTTCATGTCAAACTGTTCTTCAACATGTCGATGGATGATTAGTCCGTTGTCGGTAAACAGTTTTGAAACGCTGTCACTTGAAATGAGCAACTCAGCTTTCTGGATGTATTTCAACGTATTAAAAAATAC
>JBAXTB010000166.1:0-12004 GCA_037130425.1 Bacteroidota bacterium | reverse complement strand
GTTGAGTTAAGGATTTAAGATTACATGATTTAAGATTACATGATTTAAGATGTAGGCGCGTATTTCTGGTTATTGTGGTTGCTTTATTCGTATTTGTATCGGAAAGGGCACTTGCGGGAAAGGATTGGCCTTGCGAAATGCTAAGCGTTACCGCACCATCTAAAATCTTAAATCATATAATCTTAAATCTCAAATCCTTAAGTCAATGACATTGTCCTTCAGGGGTTAGGGTTTAGGGGTGGGTTTCGACGCATTTTACGTTCTCAACGACCTCCAGGCCATAGCCGATGAAGCCGCTGCGCGGACGCGGGTGATTGGTGATGAGTCGTATTTTTGAAATTTGAAGATCGCGCAAAATTTGAGCGCCTACGCCGAAGTCTTTTTTACCAAGGCTTGTGTGCAATTCAAATTTTTCGGGTTGACCTTCGTCGTTTAACTGCTTGTATAACTGGAGTTTAGCAAGCAAATTGGCTTTATCGCCCTGGCGCAGGTACACGAAGGCGCCTTTGCCCGCTTCTGATATTTTTTTCAGGGAAGCCGTAATCTGCAAACCGTAATCGGCCAGTAAATTACCGAGGATACCGCCGGTTTCCGACCAGGAATGCACGCGCACGAGCACTGGTTCATCAGGCGTCCATTCGCCTTTTTTCAGGACTAAATGGGTATCGCCGCTGGCAACGTCGGTGTAGACAATGGCCTCAAATTTGCCATAAATCGTATCCATCGTGGTTTCCAATTCGCGTTTTACCAAGCGCTCGCTGCGCATACGGTAAGCCACTAAATCGTCGATGGAAATAATTTTCAGGTCGTGTTGTTTCGCAATTTCGATCAATTGTGGCAAACGCGCCATGGTACCGTCGGCGTTCAGTATTTCCACTAAAACGCCTGCAGGATAGAAGCCAGCCATACGCGCCAGATCAACAGCGGCCTCGGTGTGGCCCGTGCGACGCAATACGCCGCCTGTTTTGGCGCGCAAAGGGAAAATATGGCCCGGACGTGCAAAATCGCTTGGTTTGGCAGCCGGATTGATCAGATGACGAATGCCGGTAGCCCGGTCATAAGCGCTAATACCGGTGGTGCAGCCTTGGCCGATTAGGTCGATGGATACCGTAAAAGCCGTTTCATGCAAGGCTGTATTGGAACTAACCATGAGGTTTAAGCCCAATTCCTCCGCGCGTTTTTCTTCAATGGGTGTGCAAATCAATCCGCGGCCGTGGGTGGCCATAAAATTGATGATTTCCGGCGTCACGGTTTCTGCGGCGCAAATAAAATCGCCTTCGTTTTCCCGATCTTCGTCGTCCACAACAATGATCACTTTCCCGGCGCGAAACGCAGCCAGGGCTTCTTCAATGGTATTTAATTTGATTTGGTCTGACATAGTTTTCGTAAAACAAATCGTGGTGGAAAAAGTTACGGACTAAAAGGCGGCAAAGATAATTTTGTTTATCGGTCTCCCGCGAAATTTCACGAAATACAGCATAATTTTGCGCCATGCAAATTCGATGGATTATATGGACGCCGCTGTTTTTTGCCTTTGTGCTGCTTTCATTTCGACCGGGCTACTCCCCCACCCCTGAACAATTAGGCGAACGACTTTTTTTTGATCCGATTTTGTCTTTAGACAGCACCATCAGTTGCGCCTCCTGTCATTTACCCGATTTTGGATTTGCCGATACAACGCGGTTTAGTCGAGGCGTGGGCGGCAGACCTGGGCGACGGAATGCGCCAGGCGTGACCAACATGTCGGCCAGATCACACTTTTTTTACGACGGGCGCGCGGCTACGCTGGAACAACAAATCATGATTCCTGTTACAGATACGCTGGAGATGCGGGCAACGCCTGAATTGGTAACGGCAAGATTATCGCGGCATCCGGAATACAAAGCACTTTTTGCTCAATTATACGGGAAACTTCCTGATGTTCAATTGGTTAGCAAATCTATTGCCGCTTACATACGCACCCTGGAAACGTCGGAAACGCCTTTTGATCGCTACATGAACGACAAACCCAACCCGATGAACGCCGATGCCGTGCAGGGCCGTATTATTTTTATGAAAAAGGGAAAATGCTTTGATTGCCATTTTTCGCCGGATTTTACGTTTGACGAATTCCGGAATATCGGCTTGTACAACGGCAAGGACTTAAACGACACCGGGCGATATGGCATTACGAAAAACCCGAACGACCTTGGAAAATTCAAAGTGCCCGGACTGCGCAATGTGGCCGTAACGGCGCCCTACATGCACAACGGCATGTTTAAGACCTTGGATGAAGTCATTGATTATTACGATAAGCCCGACCTTTTTGTGGCTGATGCCGTAAATCGGGATACCTTGTTGGCCAAACCGCTGGGTCTTACAACATTGGAAAAGAGCCAGTTAAAAGCCTTTTTGCTGGCTTTGACGGATGACCGTTGGAAAGATAAAATTGAACATTAAAACAACAAACACAATGCGTTTTTTTATATTTGGATTCATGATTTGCCTGCTTGCAAGTAACTGTTCTTCAGGTTCAGGCAAACGGGTGTTGCCCATTCTTGGCGTCCGCGATGTTGCGCCAAACGGCGATACGATTTACCATAAAATTCCGGATTTTAAGTTTGTGGATCAGGATAGCCAGTTCGTGACCAATGCTACGTTTGACGGCAAAATTTATGTGGTGGACTTTTTCTTTATCCATTGCCCGACCATTTGCCCCAAAGTGAAAGCAAACGGACTGCGGATTTATGAAAAATACCTGAATGACGATCGTTTTATGCTGCTGTCGCATACCATTGACATTAAGCACGATACGGTGGCGGCATTAAAAAGACATGCAGATAAATTAGGTATTCAAAGCGCGAAATGGCGCTTTGTTACGGGCGACCACGACGCGGTGTACGGCATTGCGGAAGATTATTTGAGCGTTGCAAAGGAAGATGATGACGCAGCTGGCGGTTTTACGCACTCTGGCCGGATTATGTTGATTGATAAAAACCGGCATATCCGCTCCTATTGTGACGGAACCGACGCAAAAGACGTAGACCGTTTTATGAAAGACATTGATTTATTGTTGGAAGAACAATTCCCTAATCAGGCAAAAAAGAACTAAAATGCTGCGCGCAAACGACCTTTTCATTTCCGTTTTTCTTATTTTTTATACTGCTGTGTTTTTTTCCTGTGGTTCCAATCCGTACCGCTCCGGAGAAAAAGGGTATAAACTGACCTGCGCCAATTGCCATTTAGACGATGGCAAAGGGCTGGGCAATGTGATTCCACCGTTGGCCGGTTCCGACTACTTAGCGGCGCACCGTAATGAGTTGCCTTGCATCATACGACACGGCTTGGAGGACACCATTACGGTAAATGGCCGCGTGTATGCCGAGAAGATGGAAGGCTTATTGAAGATTTCGGATATTCAAATGACCAACATCCTGAACTACATGCAAGTGACCTGGGGCGACCCAAAACAGATTTACACCTTGGAAGAAGTGCGAAATTTGCTCAATGGGTGTAATACTTTGCCAACCCAAGACACAAAAACGAAGCAGTAATTGTACATTTAGGCATAGCAGTCTACATTTGGCACTTGTAACACATATTCGCTCTTATTGCTCTCGAATGAAGAATCTTATTTTGCTGATTGCCGGGCTACTTTTGTCGGGCCAAATTTTTGCCCAGGCGCCGTCTAATGATGATTGTAACAATCTGATTGACCTGGGAACCGCCCCGACTTGTTTGCCGAATATCTATACAAACGTGCAGGCAACCCCCAGCAATATTGGGGTAGACAATGTGCCGTCGTGTTTTAACAGCACGGCCGCCCGCGACGTTTGGTTTGCATTTACTTGTCCCGACACCTTGTTTGATCTTCGGATTACACTTATAGGCGTAGGCGCAAATACCATTGTGAATCCGGAAATGGCGCTTTATCGCGGGGAATGTTTGCCCGACGAATTGTTTGAGATTTCCTGTGTAAAAGCGGCTTTGAACGACACAACGATTTACATAGACGAACTGGGGCTAACTCCCGGCGCCCAGTATTTCATCCGTATTTCAGATTACTCCCAAACGGCCACCCCGAATTCAGGCGATTTCAGGCTTTGCGTAGATAAAATTCCGCCGATCAGCACCATTGACCAGGGCGGCTCTTCGCTGTGTGAAGGTATTTTGCTGGATACAGGCGGCGAAAATGGCGATTATGGGCCAAATGAGGATTTTACATTTGTAATCTGTCCGAGCGATCCGAGCGGTTGTATCTCGTTTACCCTTGATTATTACAACATTGAAGCAGGTTTTTTGTCAGCGGATGAATTGTCCTTTTATGATGGAAATACGGTAAATGCGCCTTTAATAGCCAGTATTTCAAACGGCGGTAAGCCTTCGGCCGGAGGTGGCGTTGCCTTTACCGTACATGCGACCAGCGGTTGTATGACGGTTGCTTTTCATTCGGATGCGAATGTACAATTTGAAGGCTGGCGGGGACATTGGTCTTGCAGTTCGGCAAACTGTATTCAGCCGGATCCTATTTCGGTGAATACTCAAATTTCATCTACGGATATTGCCAATTTGCTCTCTACTTCGGCTTCAACCGTAACCGTCACGAATATAAATTGTGCCGACAAAGCTTATGGAACCTTCAATTTTGCTTCAGATAACAATGATTTGGGCCTAAAAAAAGGTCTGGTACTTACAAGTGGAAGGGCAAGCAATGTTATCGGCCCGAATAATTCAAATGGCGGTTTCGTATATCAAAACTTCACACCGGGCGATCCTGATTTGGATTATTTGTCAAACGATACCCTTCAGGAATCCGGCGACGCCTGTATCGTAGAAATGGATGTGTTTGCAGCCACCGATGAACTCAGTTTTGAATATGTGTTCGGCTCTGAGGAATACCCGGAGTATGTAAACAGCATCAATGATATTTTTGCGTTTTTCATTTCCGGGCCGGGTATCGTGGGCGATCCTGGCATCAGCAACAATGCAAAAAACATCGCCTTGGTGCCCGGCACAAACCAACCTGTTCAAATTGCGTCCGTAAATAACCTTTTGAACTGGGAGTATTATCGAAGCAATGAACTTGGTACGACGCTTCAATATGATGGTCTGACCTCTGATAAATACGGCATTAAAAAAAGCCTGACCGCTAAAACCGCAGTTATTCCCTGCAATACCTACCACTTAAAACTTGCAGTAGCCGACCGGGCAGATCTTATTTTTGACTCCGGCGTATTTATATCAGAAATCAAAGGCGGCACGCCTGATATAAAAGTGGCCTTCAGCGGTGGCATTGATTACCTGATTGAAAGTTGTTCCGGCACCAATCCGTTGTTGATTACGCTCTCTGAACCATTAGAGCAGGCCACATCTTATGATGTGACCATTGGCGGAACGGCCATCAATGGGGTTGATTACACACTTACAATTCCTCCAACCATCACGTTCCCTGCCGGAGAGACACAGTTGAGTTTCCCAATCACGCCGATTACAGACAACCTTGCGGAAGGAACTGAAACCATTACCATCACGCTTTCAAACTCTTTCGGCTGCGGGCCAGTAACGTATAAAACGCTGGTAATCAACCTACGGGACAATGTTCTTGTAAATATTACGGGTGGCGACACCTTGCTGGTTTGCGCCAATACCGTTTTCCCATTAGAAGCAACTGGCGCGACTTTTTATTCATGGAAACCGGCCAATGCGGTAAGTAATCCAAACAGCCCAACGCCGACGATTACAACCAACCAGGATATTTGGCTTGAAGTGACCGGCACGGTGGGAAGCTGTAGCGATAAGGATTCGGTATACATTAAAGTGATTAATCCGACTATTGATGTAATTGCCCTTGGGCCTACAAATTTCTGCTTGGGCGATTCTGTTACATTAAAGGCAAATAACAATACCAACGGACAAGGCCTAAGTTGGTCGCCAGGCGGTAGTACAGCGCAGTCTATAACGGTAAAACCAAGTAAATCAACGCTTTATACTGCAACCATTGCATTGGGCGGTTGCACAGTAAGCGATTCGATCAAAATCAATATTGATACGCTGTTTTTCCCCGAAATATATGTAGACACCGTTACGGTTTGCCAAAACTACAGTACGCTGTTGGCCCAACAATTGCAAGGCACGACCAAATACAAGTGGGTTCCGGCAACTGGTTTAAACTTTGACAATATCTCAAACCCGATTGCAACCCCTGACGCGACAACCACTTACACACTTACGGCTACCAGCGCGCACGGGTATTGCAGCCAAACAGCCAGCGCGACAATTATTGTAAAACCAGCAGATATTGACCTCAATGTTCCGGTGTACAAAGAAATTTGTTTAGGCGATACCCTTAACCTCAATGCCACGGTGAATCCTGCCGGTTCTACGGTTCTATGGATGGTTAAACAGGGCTTAAATGTCTTAAACACTTACACCGGGCCGCAGGTAAAGGCATATCCGGACGAAACTGTAACGGTGGTTGCCACCTATAACATCAACAACTGTACGGTGTACGATTCTGTGAAAATTCGGGTGGATTCCTTGCCTTATTCCGTTATTTCAAGGGATACAAACAAAATGGTGTATTGTCCTAATGAAAAAGTATTGTTATTCACGGGACCTCCATTTTACGATTTGGCCAGCTTCCCCGACATCACGCATGACTGGGGCAACAAACCGAATTACCTGAAACCGAAGGAAAGTTGGAACATGTTGTACCTGACAAGCGCCACCGATACGGTCATTCGTCAAACATTCAACCACGGCTGTTATGTGGCAGATACGACCATTATCGTCGTACAACAACCGCCAAGTCTTGACTTTACACTGCAACCAACGCAGATTTGCCCCGGTGGGTCGGCCCAAATTACCCTCACCGTCAATCCGCCCGGAACCGTTATTGCCTGGACGCCGGACCCGACCTTGACCTGCAATACGCCGGATTGTTTGCATTTAACTGCAAATCCTACATCAACAACGACTTACACGGTCAAAACGCCGGGATTGCAATGCCCGAATCAGGCAAATATAACCCTGCCTGTTTTACCAGTTCCTGTCATAAACCTGGCGCCTTCCCAGGCAATATGCTTCGGTAGTTCCATCGTTCTGAACTTAGCGCCGTCGCAACCGGGCGTTGACTATACCTGGATCGCCAACCCGCCCGGCCAAGCCATCACGGGCGCGCAACCGAGCGTGACGCCTGAGGTAACAACGACCTATACGCTGGTAGCGAGCGGTCAAAATTTCTGTGAAACAAGTGCCACCACAACCATCAATGTACTGCCACAACCGGTTTTGGTAGCCGACGCGACGCCAAAACAAATTTGTCCGGGAGATTCCGTGCAAATTACAACTCTTGTGACACCTTCTACTGTAAACGTGCAATGGGATAATGCACCCGGATTGTCGTGCTACCTTTGCCCCAACCCAAAGGCAAAACCCACGGCAACAACAAATTACATCATCCATACGGTTGGTGATCCTTGTCCGGCAACCGATACGGTGGAAATTATTGTAAAACCGGTTCCTGTATTAGACCTCATTTCAGACAGAACCGTTTGCCCTGGCGACAGTATCAAACTGAACAATGCGCCCGGGCAGGCTACTGTGGCTTACGTTTGGACGAAAACACCCGGCGGCTTTTTCTCCAATGATGCGCAACCCACTGTTACACCGACACAGCCGTCAACAACCTATACCGTAACGGCTGAAGGCGTTGGAATCTGTAAAGTTGAAAAAAGTGTTAACATAGAACGTGCCAGTGCAATTGTCGATGCAGGTTTGCCTAAAGACGTTTGTGCAGGTAAACCCTTTACCTTGAGCGCCACCGTAGTCGGCACAGGCGGCGGTATTTACAAATGGTTGCCCGTGAATATTAGCGGTCAAACTGTTACCCTTACCAGCAGTCAGCCGCGCACCTATTTTGTTCAGTATCAATACGGCCCGGCAAATAGTTGCAGTAGCATTGACTCCGTTGCGGTAGGGCTTTCGCCAGAGGTAGTATTGTCAAAAATTACCAGCCTTCCAGTGGATTCAAACATTTGCCTTGGCGCATCGGTAACATTAAAAGTTTCGGTGTTGCCCAGCAATGCAGTGTTGTCTTGGGAGCAAGACGGAATCACAATTGCAGGATTAAAAGCCGATTCCGTTAAAATCACGCCGAATAAGGAAGGCCGGGTCGTATTGTCGGTTAAAGCCGTAAATGCGGCGGGATGTACGGACAGCGCAGGCGTGGTGTATCTCACGAAACGTTGCTTTGAAATGGCGAACGTGTTCACACCGAATGTTGACGAAGTGAACGACACCTTCGGGCCATTATTTTTCGGCGGCGAGGCCACAGTTGTTTCTTTTGAAATTTACAACCGCTGGGGTCAACGCGTGTTTAAATCCACCCAGGATAAAATTGAGTGGGACGGCAAAACCGATAATTCCGATGCGCCAAGCGACGTATATGTGTACCAGATAAAAGTGCGCTTTACCGATGGCACGGAGGAATCGCGCAGCGGCCAGGTAACTTTATTGCGATAACAAATTGACGCCTAAGCGTTTATATGATGCGTATTCGCCGACAAACAGATCACGACAAAATCAATTAAATCCTTGCATACCAATAACCCGGTTTCCTGCGTTTGGAGGCCGGGTTAGTTTTTTACCCGCCGAAGCCTTGGCGTAGGCGGGTGTTATCTTAAATATTAAATTATATTCAAATGCGCCACACCGCCTTTTACCTCTTGCTTTGTTTCGCTTGTGCAACCACTATGCCGGTCTTTGCTTTTCATTCCACCCCGACCGTAGCAGATGTTGTCACCGGTACCGTTTTGTTGAACCAAAAATCGCCGTTAAACGCAAAAGCCATCTTAGCCGCGCTTCCGGCAGATTGGAAAATCAAAACCGATTCGGCCGACAGCGGCGACAAAACCATTGTGTTTTCAGTGCCGGGCGCCACGGTAATGATCGCTTACTTAGATTACGCGGCCCCAAGCGCCGACATCCGCGCCGCTGCGCAGATTTCCTGGTTATGGACCAACGCTGCCAAGGAGGCCACCGCGCATCAGGCGCAAGCGGTCATTTCCATTATTTCTTCGACAGGGAAAATGGTGGAGGCTTACAAACTGTTCACCAAAGTAGCCGCTTGCATCCTTGAGAAAAGCAATGCTTCGGGCGTATTTATGAACAATCAATATTTGCTGGTACCTAAAGGCGCTTACGTTTCGGCCGCGCATAACTTGTTGAAAACCGGCACCTTACCTTTGTATTGCTGGATTTATTTTGGGATGCAGCAGGAAAAGGACCGGGCGGGCGGTTACACTTACGGCTTGCAGGAATTTGGCATCAAAGAAATGGAAGTTTCAGGCTCTAAACATTCCTTGCAGGATGTACATTCCAAATTGTACGAAGCGGTTTCGTATGCGCTTCAAAGCAATATTGTAATCACCAACGGACAAACGATTCCGCTTTCTGAAGGGCAGTCGGTGGTCGTGCATCTTTCCAAAGCCGTGTATATTGACGGCGAAACCTGGAAGTTGGATTTTTGAAGCACTTATATCAAGTTTTAAGTGGAATAAAAGGGTGATTTAGCATAAATTCGCCACGCAATGAAAAAAACGCGTGTGTTAATTGTTGAAGATGAGCCAATTATTGCCGCCGACCTGGAAGACCGGCTGGGCGATATGGGTTATGAAGTTGCCCACCACTGTAGTGCGGGAGAAGAAGCCCTTGATTTTTTGGCGCAATCTTCTGTAGACTTAGTGTTGATGGACATTCAGTTGGAAGGGGCGATGGATGGCATAGAGACAGCCCGAAAAATATTGGAAAAACAATTGATTCCGGTCATTTACCTGACGAGTAATGCCGATGACGCTACCTTTGCCAAAGCAAAAAACACCCAACCGGCAGCCTTTCTAACCAAGCCGTTTCGCGGAAAAGATTTGCAACACGCCATTGAATTGGCCATTATCCGCGCAGCGCCTAAACGTGAACTGGAATCTGAAAGCGGCGGCGCTTATTTGTTTAAAGACCGCTTGTTTGTCAAAGTAAAAGACCGCATGATCCGGATTTTTTTGGCCGATATTTTGTGGTTGGAGGCAGATGATTATTATTGTAAACTCATCACCTCAGAAAAAGAATTTCTCATTACCCAGCCTTTAAAGCAGATGGGTGAAGCCCTGTCTGGCGCCCCTGAATTCATGCGGGTACACCGCTCTTATATTGTCAACCTTTCCCATGTGGAAGAAATCGGCGACCTGTTCGTGTCCATCCATAAAAAGCAAATTCCTTTGAACAAGGCTTCAAAAGATGACATTACCACGCGATTGCAACAAATATGAAATCAATTTTCCTTGTTTCGGCCATCATTCTGGCATGTATCACCCCCAATTTTGCTCAAAAAACGGTTTTTGACAGCCTGTATCAACTTGGTAGAAGTAGAACGGCGTCTGGCGACGTTCCGGGTGCGACTGAAGTGTTGTTGGCTGCACAAAAAATTGCAGAAAAAGAACATGATAGCCGGAAGCTTTGCGGCGTCGAGATAACGCTGGGTAAAATTGGCCTTATCAGCGAAAATAATAAAGCCGCAGAAAAAGCAGCTGCGCAAGCAGAAACCGATTGTACGGCCTGCCGCGATAGCGCTTCCTTGGGGCGTTTATTTTTATTAAAAGGAATTTTACAAATCAAATACGCGGCATACGATTCTGCGATCCTGTATTTTAAACGCAGCACCGCGTTTTATACATCAGTCCGCGATACAATGGGCGCGGCCAACGCCTCCGCCAAAATCGGGAATGTGCTGGAGCAACAGGGGAAATACCAGGAAGCGCAGCCTTATTACCTCAAATTTTACGAAGTTGCCAATGCAAGCGGAGATAGCGCGCGTATGCTAACGGCTAATATCTACCTGACAGGAAATTACCATTATCTCAAACAAACGCAAAAGGCATTGTTTCACAACGAAATCGTTAAAAGCCTTTCAAAAAAACTGAATGGAAATTATGAATATGCGCAGGCTCTGAGATACGATGCTTTGATTTATGAACAAATGGGACGGTATAAGGAAGCGTATTACAGACTGTTCAATTACCTGCATTTTAACGAGGACACATTGATGAGTGCGCAAAATCTGAAGCAAGCCGAGGAAATGCGCAGCAAATACGAAGCCGAAAAAAAGGAAACGCTGATTGCTTTGCAAGAGTCGCAACTCGGCCGCGAGCGGCTTCGGTTTTGGGCGGTTTTGGGAGGACTGGCGCTGGCAATTTTTGCCGGGGGCTTTTTATCGATGCTTGCACAGCGACTGCGCAAACGCAATGAAGAGAAGGAATTTCTCATCAAAGAAATCCACCACCGCGTCAAAAACAACCTACAAATCCTCTCCAGCCTTTTGCACCTGCAATCCCGCCAAATCACCGATGATGCGGCCTTAGACGCCGTGCGCGAAGGTCAGCACCGCGTGGATGCAATGGGACTGATCCACCAGAAACTGTATATGGGCGACAATATGGCCAAAGTAGAAATGAAAGACTACTTAGAGCAATTCGGCCAAAATATGCTTGATTCCTTCGGCATTGAAGATGAGCGGATAAAATTGGTTTACGACCTGGAACCGATGTATTTAGATGTAGACACCGCCATTCCGTTGGGCTTGATTATCAATGAGTTGGTAACGAATTCGTTTAAATATGCATTTCCTGATAATAAAAGCGGCGCAATCACCATCGCCCTTTGGAAAGACGATAAGAACCGACTTTGCCTCCAAGTTTCCGACAACGGCGTAGGTCAACACGGCGCGATACAAGACCCGAAAGGCACTTCTTTTGGAACGAATTTGGTTCAAATGCTGAGTAAAAAGTTGAAAGGAAAACCGGAGGTGCTGGCGCAAGAGGCGGGGTATGGGACGTTTATTGCGTTTGAGCAAGTTGTCTGAACCACGATTATGGGGATTTTGGGATTTTCCGATGCGTTTTAGTCCATGATTTAGACATTGCTGTGATTCATTATCCTGCAAATCCTAAAATCCCCATAATCGTGGTTCAGACAG
>JBAXTB010000165.1:0-12029 GCA_037130425.1 Bacteroidota bacterium | reverse complement strand
GGTCAATTTCTTGTCAAGCGTAACCGATTTTTTGATCCCAACCGTATTCAATTTGATGGTGTCAGGCTGGTAGCCATCACGCGTCGCAATGATGATATATGATTTTTCCGGTTGCAGCGAAAACGCGAATTCATTGCCGGCCGGATTGACTTTCTGGTCTACATTGGCCGGATTTTTATCCGTCACGTCAATAATTTGTATCGTGCTACCCTGCAATGGCTGGTTTTCTTTTTCCTTTTGCTTCTTGAAACGGAACGTTTTCACCGCCAAATCCACTTTAAGGCGTTCCAATTCCCAACTGTAAATATCATCACAGCAGGTTTTGCTTTTCAAACTGTTCGGACTTGGTCGGTTGCTGACCAAATATCCGCTAAAACCATCTAAAGATTGGTTGTAGAAAAAATCATCCACGCTGGTATTGATGCCCATCGGCAGTGGTTTCGGATCTGTCCAAACAGAGCCGTTCCATTGGCTTTCAAATACGTCGAGGCCGCCTAAGGAAGGACGACCATTGCTGCTGAAATACAGTTTGCCGTCGCGGTAAAACGGAGTGGCTTCTGTTCCGGCAGTATTGATTACTTTTCCGAGATTTACGGGCAATCCGAAAACGCCTTCCGATTTTTTCGTAGCGTAGTAAATATCGTCGCCGCCCTGGCCGCCGGGCATATCGGCCACGAAAAACAACACTTTTTCGCCGAATAAATCGCCTTCGCAAGGATGTTTGGCAATATAATCGCCATTCACACCGGTTACTTCCTTGGCTGCGCCCCAACCGTCATTTTCTTTAGGAGCGTAGTATATTTTGCTGGTTTTCATGCCATTAAACAGCATTTCCACCCTTGTGAAATACATCGTGCGTCCGTCGGGTGTGATGCTTACGTTGCCCTGATTCCAACCCTCGCGGTTGATCTGGGTACCGAGTGCCGTTGGATCGCCAAATTCAGCGCCACTTTTGGTTGTCGTATAAATTTTCGCATACCAATCGCCTTCCTTACCATCTAATTCGATCACCTTTTTATCCTTCAAAGAAGTGAAATACAAGGCGCCGTTGCTAAAAGACGGGGAAGATTCCGTTTGCGGGCTATTGGCTTTGTTACCGATATTGGCCACCTGCAAATTTTCAGGCTGTTTGGCTTTTCGGCCCAATTCGCAGCCAGCGAGCTCCAGTTTAGCCGATTTTTTCAGTGCTTCATCGGCGCCTTCACTGATATATTGATTGAACATATCGGCTGCTTCCGCATATTTTCCGTTCATTTTCATGGACAGCGCCAGCCAATATTTCAGTTCGGTGTATTCTGCTTTACGGTCGCGCAAAACAATACGACTCAGCATTTTTTCGGCTCTTTCATAATCGCGCAAATCGAAGTGCAATTTGGCAATTTTGACGTTGATCGCCTTATCTTTTGTTTCTTCGTAAACTTTTTCAAATAAATTGAGGGCTTCATAACCATTGTTATTCGCCAACGATTCCTCCGCCGCTTTCAGATTGGCTTCCGGGGTGGCGCGGTTAATCGGTTGTGCCCGCAATGAGCCTAATACTAAGATGGCCAGGGTTATAAAAATAAAATGTTTTTTCATATTTAAAAGTATGATCTTTGTTGTTGGACGAAAAAATCGGATCAATGCCAATTCAATCGTGAATTAAAAGCGTGGGCAAAGGATTTTAGCCTTCGGATTCGGCTTTTTGTATTTTTTGATGATGTAGTTGGCTGCAATTTCAAAACCGCCGCGGAAATTTGTCTGGTTTGACAATTGGGAGGTGTTGATATCGTATGCAATTCCAACCGTGAGGTCTTTTTTCTTGTAACCAAGGTGTACTTCAAGAGCATCCCGCAAGCGATAACCAGCGCCAAACTTGAGGGTAATATCCTTCTCCGGATCGAATAAATAACCGGCAATTGCCTGAATGGCAATTTCGTCGGCGCCCGACATTGTTTGAAATATGAAAGACGGGCTAACGGTAAAGCGGTCATCCAATTTAAGGTTAAACGTACCGAATGCGACCGAGCGCTGTGGAAGCTTGGCATCACCTTTACCCGGCTGGGGTTTTGAGGTTTTGTTTTGTTTTGGGTTGATGCTATATTTTGGTTTCGTAATATGAAACATGGAATAACCTATGCTGAAATCCATGCGTTTGTTCAGGCGGGAGGTAAAAATTACACCCGCATCATAATCCGAATAACTAGCTTTCGTTTTTGGACTCGCTATGTCGTGGGATTGGCCTTGATCATAATCACCATTTGACTTAAATCCGTCGCCGAACTGTGCACGTTCTCCCGGATCAAGTCTGCGCTGTTCCCCCCCCAAATGAAGACCAAAGGACAGCAAGTTGTTGGCTTTTTTATCCAAGCCCAAATGATATGCGCCTCCAAATTTAAGCCCACTGTGCGTAAGCCCCAGTGCGCCTGCTTTATCGGTAAAAATCATCAAGCCGACGCCAACCCAGTCGCGTTTGCGAAAACCGCGTACCACCGGCGCATCTACCCACACAGAAGGCGTGCGAAACTGTTGCCCGGCGCCCAAAACGCTGGCCCATTGGCCCCTGAAAATACCGCCGATTCGGGCAGTCCCTTCGAACTTGCCGATATTGGCCGGATTCAGGCTCATTGGCGCCATATTGTATTGTGTAAAATGGATGTCTTGCGACCAAACGGATACAGTGGTCAAGAGCAAGGCAATAACGCTAAGTAGTTTTCTAATGTGCATACCTGTTCGTTTTAAGCGTAGGATATTTTTTATGAATGCCCGACTTTCGATTGGAAGCCGAAAAATAACGGTAATTCGTTTAGTTATCAAATCGTTTGCCGGTTTTGTCAAATTTCAAACATGCGCGGCAAACATCGTTTAATTTTGAGAAATAGGGAAACATTTCGACCGGTTCGGAAAAAAATATCCTATTTAACCTGGCAAAAACGCCTTTTCGTCAATTTCCCATTGGTTTCCACCTGTTAATATCGGCTGCCAGCGCCGGCATCGACAAGTCTTGCATACAACGGAAATGGCTTTTGGGGCATAAATCGTGCCCTATTTTCGAACACGGGCGACAAGATAAGTGCTTTATTTCAACCGTGGTATAGTCATCGGCGCCGGATGGATAATAAGGATACATTCCGAACGCAGGAACCGTATTTCCCCATATGGATACAATCTTTTTCCGAAGTGCCGCCGCAATGTGCATCAATCCCGTATCATGCGTCAGCACCAAACCCGATTGTTTTACCGCCGAAGCCGATTGATTGAGCGTAAATTTTCCGCAAGCATTGATTATCAATCCTTTAGACAATTCTTTTACCATCGCCCCGGTCTCCGCCTCCGCCTTCCCGCCCAGCAATAAAACCGGATGTCGGACCATGCTGCACAATTCAATCATTTGTGATGGCAGCAATCGCTTTGTTGCATGCGTTGCGCCAATTACAAAGGAGACGTAATTACCGGGAAAAAGGTGGGGTGAAAAATCTGAAATTTTTATTTCCTGATCGGCAGGGATGAAATAATCGAGGCCCATACCGTCGTTTTTAACGCCAAATTGAACGACTGTATCTAAATAACGATCCACGATATGCACGGCAGGTAAACGGTTAATGCCCGTTCGAACAAGCAGCCATTTTTCAAAATTCAATTTATTAAATGCGGAAGAAGGGCGACCAAGGGCCAATTTCAAACGCATACTGCGCAAATTGTGGTGCAAATCAACCACATGATCGTATTGTTCGGCTTTCAATGCAGGCAATACTTCGTCAATCTCGCGTACAAAACTGAAGACACGATCCACATAAGGGTTGGATTCTACGATCCCGGCAAAGGTTTTTTTGGTCAAAAAATGCACTTCAGCCCCCAATTGCAGTTTGAGGCAACGAATAACCGGCGTGGTTAAAACAATGTCGCCGATGGAGCTAAAACGGAGGATCAGAATTTTGATGGCGTTTGAAATTTTAGGCGGCTATTAGTGCTTTTTTTGTAAATGTATTCATTTGTTCCCGATTTCCAAGCAGCACAATATGAAGTCCAGGCTGCAACAGCAAATCAGGCAGCGGATTTAATTCATAATGGCCGTCGGGGAAACGCACAGCAATGATAGCGGCGCGCGAAAGAGCGGAAATGCCACTTGCCCCAATGGACTTGTGTTGAAAAGCAGGACTCAGGCGCTCCACTTCAATTTCTTCAAACACCATATTGCCCGGTCCCATGCTCGACAACAGGCTAAAAAATTCAACCAAATCAGGTTTTTTCACCAAAGTGGCCATGTAAAATCCGCCGATGCGCTCCGGTACCACGGTATGGTCAGCGCCCGCACGTTTAATTTTTTCTTCGTCGGCTTTGCTGTTGGCGCGGGTAATAATGCGCAAACCCGGATTTAGTTGACGGGCCGACAAGGTGATAAACAAATTATCGGCATCATGCGGCAAGGTAATCACAATCGCCTGCGCGCGCAGGATACCCGCCTCATGCAAAATATGATCCAAGGTTGCATCGCCCTCAATGCATAAATACGGATATGTTGCGCGTAATGCTTCAATTTTGTCATGGTTGTTTTCCACCACCACAAATTGGGTGCCCTGTTTGGAAAGTTCTTTGGTCACCTCCATGGCGTGACGCCCAAATCCGCATATAATCACATGACCATCAAGAAGTTCGATGTTTCGATTCATACGAAAATCGTTCATAAGTTTGGTTAAACCGCCTTCTGTAAGTATGTTGGTAATGGTTGAAATAGCGTAGGCAAACAAGCCCACATTAAACAAAATCAAAAAAGACGTAAACAATCGACCGGCGGTACTCAGCGGGTGAATTTCACCAAAGCCCACCGAAGCCAGCGTGATGACCGACATATAATACGCATCAAACCAGGGATAATGGTCGATAAGGACATACCCCAAAGTACCAACCGAAAGAGAAAACAGCATCAATCCAACTGCCAAGCGAATTCGGCTAACTACCTTTTTGATGCCCTTGTATGGGTCGCGTTGTCCCGGATCTGCGTTGGGCAAACGCCAAAACAGCATCAAAAAATGAATAAAATTGGCTTGCATCGTCTGCCTATTTATTCGTCAACACCAAATATTCCCAGGGTTTCAGGTACAAATTCATGTCCTTTGTTACCTGCACCGAATTAGCGCCGAACACATTCAGATAAGCGCCCAGCAATTCGTCCTTGGGGTGCAGCGTAATATTTTTATTTTCCTTGCTCAGGTTCAGCACTACAATGACGCGGTCATCGTCTTTGTGGCGCGTAAAGGCATAAATTGCATCATTATCATTGGTCTCGATTTTTTCCAAAAAGCCGCCGTTCAGGCCTGTTTGCAGCGATTTATTGTTGTGTTTCAAGGCGCAGAGGTTCTGAAAAAAGCCGGCTTTGCCATAATCTTTCCACTGAATCGGGTCTTTTTCAAAAAAAGCAAGGCGCTGATTAAACCCGTCTTCTTGCCCGTTGTACAGCATCGGCATACCCTGCCAGGTAAACATCAGCACATTAAATACGTCAGCTGCCGGGCCGTACAGTTCTTGTTCTGTGCCGTTCCAGGTGTTTTCGTCGTGGTTTTGGGTAAAATACAACTGCGAATAACCTTTCGGGTAAAAATCGTTGAGGTACTCAAGCAAGGTATCTAAGGCATAGGCCGTTTGGCGACCATTGGCAATATCCTTTGTGACATCCTTCCATTTCCAGCCGTAATTCGCGCTGAAACAGGAGTTAAAATGCCCTGGTTCGTCCTGCCATTCGGCCAACATAAACACTTGTTTTACGGAATCAAGCGCAGGACGTGCCATGGCCCAAAAATCATTGGGTACCAGCCCGGCCATGTCAACTCGAAAGCCGTCAATGTTGTAATCTGTTAACCAATATTGCATGGCCCCGATCATCGCTTGGCGCAAACCAGGGTTGTTATAATCCAAATCTGCCACATCATCCCAGCCGGTTGAACTGCCATTTTCGTTTAAGGGTTCGGTGAAATGGCCGTTTACCTTGGTGTAATATTCCGGGTGGCTTTTCATCCATACCGCATCCCAGGAAGTATGGTTCGGCACCCAGTCAAGGATGACTTTCATGCCCATGTTGTGCGCGTCGCCGATCAAGCCTTTCAGATCATCGGACGTGCCGTAATCAGGATTGATGGCATAATAATCCTGCACCGAATATGGGCTGCCCAATTTCCCTTTACGCCGTTCCTTACCAATGGGATGAATGGGCATTAACCATAAAATATCAATCCCCAGCGACTTCAGGCGCGGGAGCGCGTCGCGCACAGCCTTGAAGTTGCCCTCCAGAGAAAACTGGCGCACATTACATTCGTATAAAACGGCATTATGCGCCCATTCAGGTTCTAAATGATTCATTTCCTGCGGTTTAGCGGTAGTGGTCGATACCAAATTTCCCTGGTTTTGTTGCCGGCAACTTGCAAAAAGCAACAAGGTTGCCAGAAAGGCAAACATATTTCTCATGTAAATTGGTGGTTGGAGGTTCGGAACACGAAATTATTTTTGAGCCCAGGGCGGCGATGGAAAATTATCCATCCGAATCTGAATCCCGGTAACATTTAGTTCTGTATTGCCGCGCCAAACCATACGGAAACCCCTTTCCTGTAAAGCCCAGGTATTGTTAAAATATGGGTCATTGCAGGAAATGTACATAATCTTGTTGTCGTCGTCCAGCGCCCAATGGCCCGTGTCAACGACTTTGCCGTCAATGAACATTTTGAAGCTCTGGTCTTCTGCGAACAGGAACCATTTATTTAAATAATTCACATGCACGGTCGAATCCGTAGGTTGATAAGCCATTTTAGGCGTCCACCACCCGGTCGACATAAAGGCCCGGCGGCTGGTGGAAGCTTTCTTCACTTTATCCCAAGGCACATCAACATGACGCGGAACCTCTTGTGATTGGTGCGAATAGGCAGAGCTTGGGTTGTCTCCATGCACCACTTTTGAAGTTTTCCAAGCCAGTCCGCTTTCTTCTGAAACCGGTTTTGATGCTTCGGGGGCGGGCGCCGGTTCCTGCGTTTTTTGAATATTTTTGCAGGTAACATAACCGAGTACGATCACGGCAATGCCGAGTATTAAATTGATTTTCATTGTTTTACTCATCTTTAAAAATCCTGATTATTGTTCAAACAGTATGAGCGACCTGGGCTTCCAAACGCTTTAGCACACTGGCAAAAGTAATTCCACGAAACCCTTCAATAATATGATCGGCGCCGACAAGAGCCGCTTCGTTCCCAATCCCCACAACTGGAAATCCGCCGCGTTTAGCTGCCACAATCCCTTTGGGCAGGTCTTCGAATATCAAACATTCAGCGGGGTAAAGTCCGAGACTGTGCGCAGCCATAATAAAACAATCCGGATCGGGTTTGGGCTTTCTAAAACTGCTTCCGTCAATGATTTCATCAAAAAAGCCATCCAATTGAAGCGAACGAAGCACCGTGCGGGCATTGCGAGATTCCGAAGAAATGGCCATTTTTATACCCTCTGATTTTACCTGACGCAAAAATAACAACACACCGGGTAGCACTTCTGCGGGTTTCATCGTAGCAATGGAAGCCAGATACCAGTTATTTTTTACATCAGCCCAATGCAATTTCTCGGCTTCCGACAGGTACAAACCGCCCCACTGCAAAATTTCCTCCAAACTTTCCATCCGACTTAATCCGCGTAAGGTTTCGTGTTGTTCCAATGAAAAATCAAAGCCGAACTCATTGGCAAGTCTTCGCCAAGCCCCATAATGATGCAACGATGTGTCCACTACCACACCATCCATACTAAAAATACATCCTTTTACGCGATTATGCATGTTAATCAAAATTTTATTCAGCATTGAACGGCAAAATTAGAGCAAATCGCGCGGATTGCGGGAAAAGAAAATCATTTAGAAAAGGTTTTTATCTCAACAGTTAAACCTCTACCCTATCCCTTTTGTTACCTTTGCCAACTTAAAAACTGAAAAGGCGTGACGAATAATACTTTATCGCAACTAACAAAGGCTACCCGCGAACGAATCCTGATTATTGACGGCGCGATGGGTACCATGATTCAACAGTATCAACTAACCGAAAACGATTTCCGAGGATCTCGTTTTTTGCAACATCATAAGGATCTTCAGGGAAATAACGACCTTTTGTGCCTCACCCGACCCGATGTAATTGAAGCCATTCACCGTGCTTACTTAGAGGCGGGCGCCGATATCATCGAAACCAACACCTTTAGCAGCACCAGCATTGCGCAAGCCGATTATGACTTGCAATCGCTGGCGTATGAATTGAACGTTGAATCTGCGCGGATTGCCCGTTTGGCCGCCGACGATTACAGCAACCAAAACCCTGCCAAACCGCGTTTTGTGGCCGGCGCCATCGGACCTTTAAATAAAACGCTTAGCCTTTCGCCCGACGTAAACAACCCAGGCTACCGGGCGCTTACCTTTGATGAAGCCAAAAATGCCTACGCAGAGCAAGTACGCGGCCTTGTTGATGGCGGCGCAAACATCCTCTTAATCGAAACAATTTTTGATACACTCAACTGTAAAGCGGCCATTTATGCCGTCGAACAGGTGTTTGAGGAAAAAAACGTCCGCTTGCCGGTGATGATTTCCGGCACCATTACGGATGCTTCAGGGCGTACCCTGAGCGGTCAAACCGTGGAGGCATTCTGGATTTCGGTCAAACATGCGCGACCATTTTCCGTGGGCTTGAACTGCGCGCTCGGCGCCGAAGAAATGCGCCCGCACCTTGAAGCGCTTTCGTCCATTGCCGATTGCTTTGTAAGCGCTTATCCGAATGCGGGTTTGCCCAATGAATTTGGCGAATACGACCAAACACCGCACCAAATGTGCAATTTTGTTGAAGAATTTGCGCATTCAGGCTTTGTAAATATCGTAGGTGGTTGCTGCGGCACCACACCTGCGCACATCAGCCACATCGCCAAACATGTGGATGGCGTAAAACCGCGTGTACCCGCCGAGCCGCTTCCTTACAGTATGTACAGTGGATTGGAGCCGCTCATCGTGCGGGAGGAAACGAATTTTGTCAACATCGGCGAGCGCACCAATGTAACTGGTAGCAGCAAATTTGCCGGCCTGATCCGCGAAGGAAAATACGCCGACGCCCTGAGCATTGCCCGCCAGCAAGTGGAAGGCGGCGCTCAAATCATTGATATAAACATGGACGAAGGCCTGCTCGATTCGGAGCACGCCATGGTCGAATTCCTCAATTTAGTTGCTGCCGAACCGGATATTGCCCGCGTGCCGATCATGGTCGATTCTTCCAAATTCAGCGTTATTGAGGCCGGATTGAAGTGCTTGCAAGGAAAAAGCATCGTAAATTCCATTTCCATGAAAGAAGGGGAAGCGGAATTTATCCGCCAGGCGCGTATATGCCGTATGTATGGGGCGGCAGTCGTCGTCATGGCTTTTGACGAACAAGGCCAGGCCGATACGCTCCAACGAAAAGTAGAAATTTGCCAACGGGCGTATAAAATCTTGGTCGAACAAGTAGGCTTCGACCCGACCGACATCATTTTCGATCCCAATATTTTTGCCGTCGCCACCGGAATCGACGAGCACAATGAATACGCCATTTATTATATTGAGGCAACACGCCAATTGAAAAAACTGTGCCCTGGCGCAAAAATCAGCGGCGGGGTCAGCAATTTATCCTTTTCGTTCCGGGGCAACAACCACGTGCGCGAGGCCATGCACGCCGCCTTTTTATACCACGCCATTCAAGCAGGCATGGACATGGGCATCGTAAACGCCGGCATGATCGAAGTGTATGAAAACATACCGAAAGATCTACTGCTGCGCATTGAAGACGTACTGTTTAACCGAAATCCGAATGCAACCGAGGCATTGGTTACTTACGCCGAATCTGTGCGGGGCAGCGGCGGTAAAGCCGTCGGCGAAGACCTTTCCTGGCGCAACAGTTCTGTACAGGAGCGTATCACGCACGCGCTCGTGAAGGGCATTGATAAATTTATCGAACAAGACACCGAAGAAGCGCGGCACCATTACGAAGAGCCGCTGCATGTGATTGAAGGGCCGCTGATGGATGGTATGAATGTGGTGGGCGATTTGTTCGGCGCGGGCAAAATGTTTTTGCCGCAGGTGGTAAAAAGCGCCCGTGTGATGAAAAAAGCCGTGGGTTATTTGACGCCGTTTATTGAAGAACGAAAAGGCGCGGGCGCGCAGGCCAAAGGAAAAATCCTGCTGGCAACCGTAAAAGGCGACGTACACGATATTGGAAAAAACATTGTCGGCGTGGTGTTGAGTTGCAACAACTACGAAATCATCGACCTCGGCGTCATGGTTTCTGCCGACAGAATCCTGACAGAAGCCCAATTGCAAGGCGTAGATGTCATCGGCTTATCCGGTCTTATCACGCCCTCTTTAGATGAAATGGTACATGTGGCCAAAGAAATGGAACGCCGCGGATTCAACATTCCATTGTTAATTGGCGGCGCAACCACCTCTAAAACGCATACCGCCGTAAAAGTGGAGCAGCAATACACCCGCGGTCCGGTGGTACACGTATTAGATGCCAGTCGCAGTGTGGCCGTGGTAAGTTCCCTGCTCACCGAAAACGAGGCCGACCGAAATGCCTTTATGACCGGCATCAAGCACGAGTACGATCAAATCCGTATTAACAGGGCCGGCAAACAATCGGCTAAACAATACCTTCCAATTGAAGCCGCACGCGCCAATCCGGTGCAAATTGATTGGGCAAACTACGCCCCGCCCAAACCAAACATGATCGGCGTAAAAACCTTCGAACATTACGACCTTGAAGAACTGAGCGAATACATCGACTGGACGCCATTTTTCCAAAGTTGGCAATTAGCGGGCAAATACCCGGCTATTCTGGAGGATCCGATTGTGGGTGAAGAATCAAAAAAATTGTTCATTGATGCACAAAGCATGTTGCGCAGAATCATTGATGAAAAATGGTTAGAAGCCCGCGCGGTAATCGGTATTTTCCCGGCCAATGCAATTCCTGGCGACGACACCATATTATATACAGACGATAGCCGCACGGAAATTTTGGCTACGCTGCGCCATTTGCGGCAACAGAATGTAAAAGCGCCAGGGCAGCCGAATTATAGCCTGGCGGATTTTATCGCCCCGCAGGGCACGCCCGACTATATTGGCTCCTTCGCCGTCACTGCCGGCATCGGCATCGAAAAATGGGTCAAACACTTTGAGGATCAGCACGATGACTATTCCGCCATCATGCTAAAAGCCTTGGCAGATCGCTTGGCGGAAGCCCTTGCGGAGCGTATGCACGAGCGCGTGCGCAAGGAATTTTGGGGCTACGCCTCCAATGAAAGCCTCGAAAGCGCCCAATTGATTGATGAAGATTACCAGGGCATTCGTCCGGCGCCCGGCTACCCAGCTTGCCCGGAACATACCGAAAAAGGCACGATTTGGGAACTTTTGCAACCCGATCAGGTAGGTATTTCCCTTACGGAAAGCTACGCTATGTACCCGGCTGCGGCAGTGAGCGGCTGGTACTTCAGTCATCCCCGCGCGGTGTATTTTGGCTTGGGACAAATCGGTAAAGACCAGGTGGAAGACTATGCCAAACGCAAAGGAATGTCACTGGAAGAAGCCGAGCGGTGGCTGGCGCCAGTGTTGAATTATGAGCCGTAACGACAGAAATCATAATTATTTTACATGTACTTAGCTACATGATGTGTGAAATTGAGTAATTTTGCTACTCAATTTCACACATGATTGACGCACTCATTTCATCTAAAACCAGGATCAAACTGTTGTTGAAGTTTTTCCTCAACAGCAATACAACTGCCTATTTGCGCAGCCTGGAAAGTGAATTTGGGGAATCCTCCAATGGAATCCGCGTCGAACTCAACCGCATGGAAGACGCCGGTTTGCTTGTTTCTAATAGCGACGGCAATAAAAAAATCTTTCAGGCAAATACCGCACACCCGCTTTTTCGGGAAATCCACAACATTTTACTGAAGCATATTGGTTTGGATCAGGTCATTGAAACCGTGATTCAGCGCCTCGGCGATGTACAACGCGTGTACCT
>JBAXTB010000164.1:0-12073 GCA_037130425.1 Bacteroidota bacterium | reverse complement strand
TCGAAGATGACACCTCTTCACTAAGGAGGTGACATCTCGGAACGAAGATAAGGTGGGTGCTACCGTTCCGAGATGTCACCTTCTCGTGCCTCGAAGATGACACCTCTTCACTAAGATGGTAACATCTCGGAACGAAGATAACATGAGCGCTTCCGTTCCGAGATGTCACCTTCTCGTGCCTCGAAGATGACACCTCTTCACTAAGGAGGTGACATCTCGGAACGAAGATAAGGTGAGTGCTTCCGTTCCGAGATGTCACCTTCTCGTACCTCGAAGATGACACCTCTTCACTAAGATGATGATATATCAAGAAGAATTTACCATAATTGTTCTCGCCGGCGGCAAAAGCAGCCGCATGGGCGTCGACAAGGGCTTAATGCTGCTAAGCGGCAAACCGATGGTAAAACACGTATTGGACGCAGCAGCTCAGTTAACGCCCCATATATTATTGGTGGCCAACAACCCTGCGTACCGGCAATTTGACTACCCGGTTTATGCAGATATTTGGCCGGAAACAGGCCCGATGGGTGGCATTTTCACCGGTTTAACCCATAGTAAAACTGATAAAAACCTGATACTTGCCTGCGATACGCCTTTTTTACAAGCGCCTGTTTTAAATATTTTATTGGAACATTGTGCCGAATTTACCATCACTGTTGCGACCTTGAACGGGCAATTGGAACCGCTTTTTGCGGTGTACGACAAAAAATGTTTGCCTGAAATAGAAAAATGTCTGCAAAACAGGGTCTTTAAATTGCAAAAATTGATTGATTCTTATGGAAATATGGTAAAAAAAGTAGAAATGTCGGAACTTGTGCCGAGCGAAGTTTTTCGGAATTTGAATACACCGGAAGATTTGGATAAAAATCAAATTTCAACATTTTGAAACAAGAAATCAGACTTTTCGGGGCGCTCACAGACGTAACCGGAACCAACAGACTTGAAATAGATCCTTTGCCGGACACTGAATCCCTGCTTGAATTACTGTTGTTGCAGTACCCGGAACTGCGCAATTATCATTTTACCCTTGCGGTGGATAATAACATCGTCAGTGGTAATGAATTGTTGACGGTGGAATCGACGATTGCGTTGTTGCCGCCGTTTTCGGGCGGGTGAAACCGGTGGGCGGTGGACGGTTGACGGTTGACGGGCATGGTTGAAGATGCTTGTTAAATTGATGTATGGTCAGATCAAGGTGGTTCTGAAAATGGACGTCAGATAATCCATTGAAAATCTAAATAATCAATCCTGAAAATCCTCAAATCCATGTTAATCTTGGTCAAAAATGATGACACATAAAAAACGCAATCCGTTCGTGGAAGGCCGCATCGAGCCGGATTTTATCGCCAAAGTAATTGCAGGCCATTCGAATAAAACGGAAGCGGGCGCGCATTCCATTTTTCTGGGCCAGGTGCGCGCGGATGTGATTGACGGCAAAACCGTGCAGGCTATTGAATACACGGCGTATCCGGAGTTGGCGGAAACGGCCTACCACGAAATTCGGGAAGCCATTTTTGCAAAATACCCGCTTACTTGTTTGCATGTACACCACAGTTTGGGTTCGGTAGCAGTGGGGGAAATATGCCTGTTTGTGATGACCACCGGCGTCCACCGCGCCGAAGCGGCCGATGCCTGTCGGGAAATGGTGGAACTTATTAAACACAAATTGCCGGTTTGGGGCAAGGAAATCTTCGAAGGCGAAGGTTACCAATGGAAAGTAAATCAATAGTTTATGCGCGACATCACCGAAAAAATCCACACCCTGCGTTTTGCCGCAGCCACCGCTATTGTGCGCGTAAGTCAGGAAAGCACCATGCAGGCCTTGCTCAATAAACAGGTTCCCAAGGGTAATGTGTTTGAAATGGCCAAAACGGCGGCCCTGCTCGGTATCAAACGCACCAGCGATACTATTCCCGACTGCCACCCATTGCCCATCGAATTTGCCGCCGTGCATTTTCGCACCGAGGGCCTTGACATTGTGATTGAAACCGAGGTGAAAACCATTTACAAAACCGGCGTGGAAGTAGAGGCCATGTACGGCGCATCCGTGGCGGCCATCACGGTATACGATATGCTCAAGCCCATCGACAAGGAAATTGAAATCATTGGCATCAAACTATTGAAAAAAACGGGTGGCAAAACCCAATATTCAGACAGTCCCAAACAAGCGCCTAAAACGGCCGTCATTGTTTGTTCCGATACCATTTCCAAGGGCTCCAAAGAAGACCGTGCGGGTAAAGCCATCATTGAAAAACTCAACAACCTGCAAATTCCCGTGCAGGAATACACCGTCATTCCCGACGAACTGGAAATCATCCAGGAAAAAGTGCTGCAACTCGAATCGTCGGGCTACAAACTCATCATCCTGACCGGCGGCACCGGACTTTCTCCCCGCGACGTCACGCCCGAAGCCATCCGACCCTTGCTCACGCGCGAAATTCCGGGCATTGCGGAGGCCATTCGAAGTTACGGGCAGTCGCGCACGCCGTACGCGATGTTGTCGCGCAGCGTAAGCGGTTATGTCAATCAGGCGTTGGTATTGGCTTTGCCCGGCTCCACCAAAGGCGCGAAAGAAAGCATGGATGCCGTTTTCCCTTATTTATTGCACGTTTTTGCGGTGGAAAGTGGCGCGCGGCACGACTAATTTGAAACTAAAAAATGTTATATAATACGGATTATCCTAAGTTAGTAAAAATATAATTTGGGAAGTAAAGTAAATGATTTAAAAAAATCGTAGTGTTGCAATTCGAAATGCTTGCACAACCAAATTAATTATCAAAAACGACCTACCACCACAACATGGCTCTTTCAGATCTTGAAATTGCGCAGGCTGCTGCGATTGAACACATCAAAAACATCGCAGCCAAAGCCGGCATATCAGAAGACGACCTCGAATATTACGGAAAGTACAAGGCAAAACTGCCGCTTACCCTCATCAACGAAGACCGGATTAAACAAAGCAAATTGGTGCTGGTGACGGCCATCAGCCCCACACCGGCCGGTGAAGGTAAAACTACCACGACGGTTGGTTTGACCGATGGCTTAAATAGAATCGGTAAAAAAACGATTGCGGCCTTGCGCGAACCTTCCCTCGGTCCGGTTTTCGGCATTAAAGGCGGCGCGGCCGGTGGCGGTTATGCCCAGGTGATCCCGATGGAGGACATTAACCTGCATTTTACCGGCGATTTTTCAGCCGTCGAAAAGGCAAATAACCTGCTGGCGGCCTTGCTCGACAACAATATCCAAAGTAAAACACAGAACCTCAACATTGATCCGCGCACCATTACCTGGAAACGGGTGATGGACATGAACGACCGTTCCCTGCGCCGCACCGTGATTGGCCTGGGTGGCACCGCAAACGGCGTACCCCGCGAAGACGGTTTTAACATCACGCCTGCTTCCGAGGTCATGGCGATCCTGTGCATGTCCAAAAACATTGAGGACCTGAAACAGCGCCTTGGCAATATCCTCGTCGGCTTTACTTTTGATAAAAAGCCGGTGTACGCCCGCGACCTGAAAGCACAAGGCGCCATGGCAATTTTGTTGAAAGACGCCATCAAGCCCAACTTGGTGCAAACGCTGGAAGGCAATCCGGCCATCCTGCACGGCGGGCCGTTTGCCAACATCGCACAAGGCACCAACACGATTATTGCGACAAAAATGGCGCTTTCTCTGGCCGATTACGTGGTAACAGAAGCCGGTTTCGGTGCGGATTTGGGTGCCGAAAAATTCATGGACATCAAGTGTGGTTATGGCGGATTGGCGCCACACGCGTTAGTAATTGTTGCAACTGTTCGTGCTTTGCGGCACCACGGCGGCGCGAAAAAAGACGAATACAATACGCCTAATCTGGAACGCGTGACCAAGGGTTTTGAAAACTTAGAAAAGCACATTGAAAACTGTAAAAAGTTTGGTTTGACGCCGGTTGTCGCGCTGAACAGTTTCGCCACGGATTCAAAAGAAGAAGTTGATTTTGTAATTGAAGCCTGCGCAAAACACGGTGTAAAAGCGGTTGTAAGTGCCTGCTGGGCATCCGGCGGCGCGGGCACGATGGATCTGGCGCACGCAGTTGTTGACTCCGTGGAATCAGGCCAAAATAACTTCAAGCCACTGTACGACTGGAACTTATCCATCGAAGAAAAAATAAATAAAATCGCCCTGGAAATTTACGGCGCTGATGATGTAAAATACACGCCGCAGGCAATGTCGGGCTTAAAAACCATTGCAGCGCTTGGTTTGGATAAATTGCCGGTGTGTATGGCTAAAACGCAAAAATCGTTTTCCGACAACGAAAGCAAAATCGGTCGTCCGCGTAATTTCTCCATCACGGTGCGCGAATTTGAATTTGCCGTTGGCGCAGGTTTTGTCATTCCGATCCTGGGTGAAATGATGCGTATGCCGGGCTTACCCGCTATTCCTGCTTCAGAAGGGATGGATATAGATGCGGAAGGCCGGATTACGGGGTTGTCATAAGGTAACGGTTTTCGGAGTATTCCAAAATATTATTTTAAAAAAGGGGCTACTCATTTGATAAATCAAAGTCATTTGATGAGTAGTCCATTTTTTATTTTATTATTTGTATCCAGAATCAATAGATATTTTGTAACTATTTACCATAAAAAAATCCTGAAAGGATTATATGTTTATAGCAATGTTGGATGTTCCTTTTTTTCAAATCCCGAAGGGATTTTATGTATTTTTATAGCGTTTTTTACATACAATCGTTTCAGGATTGGGAAATTTTACCAGGCTTGATCTATAAACATAAAATCCTTTTAGGATTTTTGGACTGCTCTAAGTACTTACGATATTTTTAGATCAAATTTTATAAAAACAACAAAATGTGTTTAAATTTCTTGTATTTAATAAATAAATTGTTTTAAATTTGCCCTAAAAAAGCAAATGCCTAAAAATCGCCCTTTTGAACGTTACATCCCGTTTACTTCAGATTACGGATTCAACATCACCTTCGGAAACGAGCATAATACCTTGTTTCTTAGAAGGTCTTTGCAAGCAATTATTGAGATTGAAAACCCGATAGAATCGGTTGTTTTTGAAAAAAATACCAAACCGGCGGCAACCATGAAGGGCCGGCATTCCGTGTATGACCTAACTTGCCGTCTTGACAATGGCGAAATTGTAATAGTAGAAATGCAATTGGGCGCTTACCCACAAATGGTCAAGCGTTTGGAGTATTATGCCGTAACGCGCATGATACCGTTTGTTAAAAAAGGAAAATGGAAATTTGACGGAATTCCCAGAATCTACACCATTGCAATCATGGCCAAAAGTCTTTTTCCGGATCAGGATTACCATCGAATAGCCTGCCTGTATGACAAAAAGCATCGTTTGGTTGACGATTCTCTGCAATTCATTTTTATCGAACTTGATAAATTTAGAAAAAGCGCTGAACTTTGTGAAACAGATTTGGACAAACTGATATATACGATGAAAGCATTGCCCAAAATTAAGGAAGAAGCGGAAATGGCCGATTTCATGCATGATGAATGGCTTGCTTCTGCCATCAAAGAACTTGACGGCGGCAGTCTCACCCCGGATGAGCGCGCTAATTTGGAAATTGCAGTTGCACGTGAAATGAGCAGCCGTTATTATGAAGAGCAATGGGGTGCATTTATGATGAAGCAAGGTCTTGATAGAGGGATTGCCAAGGGTCATAAAATAGGTATTCGCGAAGGCCGCAAAGTAGGTCGTGAAGAAGGGCGAAAAGAGGGTAGACAGGAGGGTAGGCAGGAAGGTAGACAGGAGGGTAGACAGGAGGGGCGCCAGGAAGGTCGCCAGGAAGGCATCAGCCTAACAATTAAAACTTTGCTCCTTAAGCACCCGGATTGGACGCCGAACTATATCAGTGAACTGCTGGAAGTCCCGCTTGAATTAGTCAATAAAATTAAAATCGAACTCACCAGCGACCAGTAAATCGCATTTCAACTACAAATACCTCGCAAACGGAACCCCTTCCGCACGCATCTGAACGCCTTTCAAAATAAGCGCCGCTACTTCAGAGGCTGGTCTGCCCGTGGTATCAATTATCAAGTCAAAATTGTGTAAATCGGAACAATCTGCGTTGTATTTCAACAAAAAACGCGCGTTTTCGCTTTGTTTTCTTGCTGTCAGTTTTTGAATTGCCTCCTCTTTACTTTGGTAATTTTCGCTGTTCCGGCCTGGATCTGACAAAATACGTCCGGCTGCGACCTCAATGGCCGTTTTCAGGTACACCTTGAAAGAATCGGGCAGGAAAAACCAGGCCATTCGACTGTCCACCACGTATCCGCCCGGTTCATTACCCAGGTCGACAAAAATACTGTCGATGCGCTGATCGATGCTTGGGTCAGTATCGGCTAAGCGGTTGAGTTCCAGGGTATCAATGCCCATTTCCTGGGCAAGTTTTCGCTGGATTTTACCCGTTGAAACGTATTGAAAACCAGTTAATTCGCACAAAATATGCGAAGTAGCGCTTTTGCCGCTGCCCAGATCGCCGGTGAGGGTGATTTTGGTGGACGAAGGAATGTCGTGATTCATAACCTGCTAAAAAAGGGCGCTAAGGTAAGCTGAACTTTTAGCTGAAAAGCGCTTTACTTTGACCTTTGTTTGAGTAAATTGCAGGAGATGAAAAATAAACACCTCGTAATCCTATTTTTGGCGGTTTTGGCGGTCGGTTTACTAACCCGGGGTTTGCCTTGGCGCGCGAACAGCCTGTTCCAAACGACGTTACTGCGTATGGGTACAGCCGAAGTGACCCAAATATCAATCTGGTCGTCCACAAATCCCGAATTGTTGATTGAAAAAACGGATAACGGCTGGGTGGCTTCTCAACGAAACCGGACGATTTTGGCGCCGGAAGCTCTTGTTCGTGAAATGCTGAGCGCTATTTCCGGCACGGAATCCATTCAAATCATCAAACCTTGTGTGCCGGATACTACGGGACTGAGTAGTGCGGATACCATAGGTTTGAAAATATTCGCCAATAACCGCCTGCTTGACTTTTTGAAAATCGGGCGGGTAATGAATACAAGTTCCGGCCCGGCGACTTTTGTTCGAATTGACGCGCACACCGGAGACTATTTGGTAAAAGGCGATTTGAAACGTATTTTTAATAAAAATATAGACGATTTCAGACGCAGAACCGTACTTGATTTTCCGTTCGATCAAATAAAATCGCTGTCCTGGCAGTTTCCCAAACTGGCGCCGATTCGTTTTGAAAAACAGGATTCCTTGCAATTTTGGCAACATTTCTGGCAACCGGGGCTTACCTTAAGCGCCGATTCAGTGGCCCACTGGTTTTTATTACTGAAACGTTTGAATGAAAGTCAGTTTGCCGACCATTTTGACGATACGCGCAATGCCCAAACCAATGTGGTGAACCTGACCCTAAGCGATGGTTCCCAACAGGTTTTGCTTGAGTTTTTTCACCTGCAACGCCCCGATTTGCCGGATGACCCCACAGAATATCCTTCCAAACAACCGCTGCTGGCGACTTATTTTGTCAAGTCCTCTCAAAATCCGACGAACTATTTTGCCATTACTGATTCTACCTTAGCCCGACAGATTTGCAGGACTTTTTACCGTCCTGCCGCTGCCGATTCAATATCAGCAAAACGATGAATATCATACAGAACAAGTTTGCCGATTGGGCCAATTTTCCAAGTATCGAAGGCGAATTGGCCACCCCGACTACGCACGAAGAACTGCAGCAATATGTGGCTCAACACGATCGGCTCATCGCGCGTGGCAACGCAAAATGTTATGGCGATGCAGCCTTAAGCCCGCACATGGTTTCCTTGTTGGCCATGAACAAATTGCGTTCCTTCGATCCGCACACCGGTATTGTGGATTGCGAGGCCGGTGTATTACTCTCCGATTTGCTGCCGGTGATTATTCCAGCCGGTTGGTTTTTCCATGTAACGCCGGGTATTAAATCAATCACCGTAGGCGGCGCAATTGCCAGCGACGTACACGGAAAAAACCATCCCGTGAAAGGTTGTTTTTCTAACTGGTTGATTTCCTTTGAGTTAATGACCGCTTCCGGCGAAATCAAAATCTGTTCCCGCACCCAAAACAGCGAATTGTTCTGGCAAACCTGCGGCGGCATGGGCTGGACGGGCATTATCCTGTCGGCCAAATTTGAACTCATGCGCATTGGTTCCACCAAGTTGGTACAGACCAGCGAACGAGCCAATCAACTCGAAGGCTTATTCGAAATTTTTGAATCGAATCGCTTCCGTAATTACGCCGCCGCTTGGATCGATTGTACCGCTGGCGGATCCTCCTTTGGGCGCGGCGCGGTGTTTTTTGCTGAACACGCCGAGTCGGAAGATGCGCAGGAAAGCCTTTCGTTTAAAACAAAACCGACTTCTAATGTGCCGTTTTTTGCGCCATCCTGGGTGTTAAATCCTTTGTCGATTCGGATGCACAACTACATGTACAACAGCAGGGTTAAGCGCGGCGAACACGTGGTGGAACTGGATGAATACTTTTACCCATTGGATCGTGTGCAAAATTGGAACCGCTTTTACGGCCGGCGCGGATTTATCCAATACCAGTTTTGTGTTCCGCAGGAGTATAGCCAGAAAGGAATTCGCGCCTTGCTTCAAGGTGTGCGACAAAGCAAGGACACCCCGTTTTTGTCGGTGCTGAAACGCCACGGCGCGCGCCCGGCGGAGGCTGTGCATTCTTTCCCCATAGAAGGTTATTCCTTAGCGCTCGACTTCCCGCGCACCCGCACGATTGCCGATTTAATCCCCAAACTTGACGGTATCGTATGGGACAATGGCGGCAAGGTCTACCTCACCAAAGACGCATTATCCGCTCCTAAAATGGGCCGTATTGATCCAAATTCCTTTGGAGAACCTAAGTTTTGGTCGTTGTTAAAAGGTCGTATCACAGGCGCATGAAATCAGGATTTCAATTGACCAATTTGGGTGATAAACTGTTCATTTTGTTGCCTTTATGCTATGCTTTCTTGTACGCGCCGTTCGGTATAAACGAAACGGACGGCGGCTTTTTGACCGGCTTGGCCTGGCAAATCGCGCAAGGGAAAACGCTGTACGCAGACATCGTGTACGTGCGTCCGCCCTTACCTGTGTGGTTGCGCGCGCTGGAACTGAATTTGTGGCCTGAAAATTGGGCCGTTTTGGGCGAACGATGGTTGTTTTACTTAAAAGTCGCCCTGTACAGTTGGCTTGCCGCCGATTTGTTGATGCCCGGCGTCCGGCGTTGGGTGCTGGCCTGGATCGGTTTTATCGTTTCCGTGCATTGTTATCCTGCGGCGGCCTGGCATACGGTGGACGGAATTTTGTTTTCGGTACTTGGATTTTGGTTGTTACAAAAGCCTGCTGGCCAAACTGTTAGTGCGCTGCGTATATGGGCTGGGGTAGGGGCCGTTTTTGCTGCATTAATGTGCAAGCAATCATTTTATCCTTTGGCGTTTTGGTTGCCTTTGGTTTTGTATTTCGGCCTGGGTTTGCGCAAAACTTTACGGGGCGTGGCAGCGTTTATTGTGTACAATACCTTGTTTTTCTTCTATTTATATCAATCAAATACTTTAGTTGGCTTTTTGAACATGACTTCCGGCGCCAGTTCTGGCGGCCAGGCCTGGGAACATGGTGTGCTGGATTATATACGGATTAATCCTATGTTGATCGGCTTGTGCTTCATGCTGATTCTTTGTATGACCTTGTTTATTCCTAAGCGCTTTGCCGGACAAATCCTGCCAAATTCTGTGCTAAAAAAAAGGCTGCCAATATTTGTGTGGAGCCTGTTTTTGCTTGCACTGACCGGCAGTTACGCCTACGCCGTGCGCGCGCATCAGGATTTTACCATTCCGATCGGGCACTCGCGTTTGTTGTTTTGTATGGCGGTTGCTTACGGGATTTTTAGTTCCAGTTGGATGCGCAGGGCGGTTTGGTCGCGGCAGGAAACCATGCGCTTTTGGACCATGATTGCGGTTTGTTGGTGCGCGGCGATGAGTTGGGGCTATAGTTTTCCCATTTTATTTGCTACGCCCTGGGTTTATATTTTAATTGAAACGACGCATCGACTGGCGTATTTGGGCGGGTTTCATGCCTTTCAATCCTGGTCTAAAACCCGAAATTTATATGCGGGTTTTTGGATCATTTTACTCCTATCTGTTTTTCGTCTTGGCTACGAATTTGTGTACCGCGACGGCAAACGCAGCGACATGAACGTTTCTATGGGCGCTATTTTTTCGCGTTTATCCGGCATTTATTCCGATGCTGAAACGGCGGCGATGTACCGGGAATTAAAGGATCTGGCGGCACGTTACGGCCCGGATTTTAAAACGTTGCCAGCCTTTCCTTTAGCCAATTACCTAACCCAAACCCGCCCATTATTACCGCTGGATTGGGTCGTTAAGCGAGAATTAAGCGGTGGTCAAACAATCCTTTCAAAAGCGATTTCCGGTAAAGAGATCACGTACTTTATTCAAAAATCTTGTCAGGAAAGTTTGCAAACCGACCCGGAATTGGAATTTACACGCAGCATAAGAGAACAAGGCGTAATGATTGAAGAAACCGCGCATTTTTGGGTGATGAAGGCAAGCATTCACAGCGATCATTCAAATTAAATTACTAACCATTTACCAGCAAAAAAATCCCGAAGGGATTATATGTTTATAGCAACGTTCGATGTTCCTTTTTTCCTAATCCCGAAGGGATTTTATGTGTTTTATAGCGTTTTTACATACAATCCTTTCAGGATTGGGAAGATCTACCCGACTTGATCTATAAACATAAAATCCCTTCAGGATTTTTAGAATGTGCTAAATTCTTACTTAAATTAGACAAAACCGATTGCTTTGGCAAATAAACAAACGACATTTCCAACCGTACCCTTGTCACAGCCCGCGCAAACGCTGGTGCTGTTCGACTTCGACGGAACGCTCACGACGGGCGATTCCTGGATACGGTTTATGTGGTTTGCACTTGGTTTTTGGGGGATTTTTAAGGCTATACCCGCCGCTCTGTTCAAATTAGTAAAGATTTTGCTAAACGGCACATTCTCAGCGGCTAATGCAAAAGAAGCGCTCATGGCTGCTTGTTTTAAAGGCCGTTCAGAAGTTGAACTTCTGCAACTTGGAAGCGATTTTATTGCGCAAAAACTACCCGGTTTTATACGGCCTCATACATTGGAGGGATTGCGTTTATTTCGGAATCAAGGATGCATGGTGGCGCTGGTTTCGGCTTCTATTGATATTTGGTTGCGGCCCTTTTGCGCGCAGGAAAATATTCAACTTTTGTGTACGGAACTGGCGTTTGAAAACGGTGCTTCTACGGGCCGTTTCGCCACGCCGAATTGCAAATATGAAGAAAAGGCGCGCCGGATTCGGACTGCTTTTAAGTTAAAGGACTTTCAATTAATTTTGGCTTACGGAAACAGTTCCGGCGACCAAGCCATGTTTGATTTGGCTGATCAGGCTTGGAAAGCGGATAAATCGGGGCATTTTATTAGAATCGATGCCAATTCAAAATCGCTGTAATGGTTAGGACAGCGGCCACGATGATTAGAAAAATCGTGGTTTTCCAATCTATTTCCGTAATGATTAGGTTGTTGGGGTGCGCGCGTTCGTAGCGGATATTTACCTGCTTATTAAGTGCATATTTTTTCCAGGTTGCTCCTTCTGACATGGTGTGAAACACGGTCTTCTTTTGCTCATCTTTAAATTTGAGCATGGGGAGCCAATGATCGTCTTCACCAACGCTTTTCATGGTATAACCGACCACTTTTGCCTTGGTGCGGATGCCTGTTTTATACAAATTATACCACCTGTTCGTATAAAAAAATATAAAAATCGCGATTGAACATAGGAGTATTTTAAACATAGAACAGCGTTGCGGCGGGTTGCCTTTGAGGGAGAAGGGTCATTGACGCTGCAAAGATGTTCAAAATTGTCTGAATGATGAGGTTTGCCATAGCCGGAAACCGACTCACTTTACGACCACAATCGGCTGCGTTAAAACCTTTCCTTCCGACAAAATGCTTAGGATATAGGAGCCGTTGGCGACAGCGCTCAGGTCAAGGGAAATATTTGATTGATTGA
>JBAXTB010000163.1:0-12090 GCA_037130425.1 Bacteroidota bacterium | reverse complement strand
AATACAAGCACTTGTTCTTTCCAGGTTGTAATTGACGCCGGAACGCCGGTAACGCTGTATTTGGACTCGCTTACGACTGATTGTCAAGGCGTTGGAAATGAAATCACGTATAATATCCATGTGAAGGATTTCAACGATATTGTAGGTTTACAGTTTTCCGTAACCTGGGATCCGACGGTATTGCAATTCAATTCAGTGGCAAATGAGTATCCAGGCTTGGGGCTTTCCCCCGGCAACTATAACGGTTATGCGAATGTTGGCTCAGGGTTGCTCCAGTTCCTTGGCGGTAACGCCATTACAGGCTGGCCATTGATTGCCGATGGCGGTATTTTCTTTTCCATTAAATTCACGGTGTTGAACCCGAATGCCACGACTACGCTGGCTTTTGTAGGCCCGTTTGATGCGGCCAATAGCGCTCTTGATGCGGTACCTGTTCATACCCTGAACGGATATTTTAAAAGCGAAGACCTGAGCGCTCCCACGCTGGTTTGTCCTGCCAATATCGTGCAAGACGCGCCAATTGGTACTTGCCAGGCAACCGTCAATATTCCATTCCCGCAAGCGACTGATGTTTGTAGCGGTGTGCAAAGCGTGGTGAAAAACCCGGTTTCTAATGTATTTACATCGGGTACAACTGTTGTGACCTTTACGGCAACCGACAATGCAAACAACAGTTCCACTTGTTCATTTACGGTAAAGATTAACGCAAGTTCAACGCCGATGATTTCTAATTGTCCGGCTGATATTACAGTGACTGCGCCTGGTTCCGACTGCACAGCGATTGTCAACTGGCCTGCGCCAAGTGCGATTGACGCTTGTGGAAATGTGCTGACGCCGGTTCCGAATCAAGGCCCTAATACGCCGTTCAACGTAGGCATAACGCCGGTTTTCTATGTCGCTGATGACGCTCATGGCCACACGGATACTTGTAAATTCACGGTTTTGGTGCGGGATACAGTGGCGCCTAAAATTACATGCCCTGCAAGTTTTACATTGCAACTGGCTCAAAACCAGTGTTGTGTGCTTGGCGGATACCAAAAGCCTACCGCAACAGATAACTGCGATGCTGCGGTTGATGTAGTAGGCGACCATTCGCCTACCGAGAATTATTGCGTAGGCGTAACGACCGTTAACTATATCGCTTCGGATGATTTTGGGAATACCGCAACCTGCTCTTTTGCCATTTCGGTTCCCGATGAAATTGCGCCTGCAGTCGTAACCTGTCCTGCTGATATTATTGTTAATTCAGACCCGGATGTTTGTGGTAAAAACATAAACTGGATCGAACCTGCATTTGACGATTTGTGCGATAACAACCCGCTTTTGATCTCGAATTCAAATAATCCGGGTGACTTTTTTGATGTCGGCACTTACTTAGTCGAATACTATGCTTCCGATATTTCGGGTAATGTTGCTGTTTGCCAGTTCAATGTAACGGTAAATGATGTAATACCACCGGTATTGGGCGCTTGTCCGAACCAAATTATCATGGATTTGCCGATCAATGCTTGTACCAGTGTAGTAAGCTGGACGCCTCCAACGGCTTCCGATAATTGCACGACCGTGACGCTTACCGGCGACCACACACCCAACAGCGTATTTAATTCGGGAACAACGGTGGTTACTTACACGGCTACGGATGATGCGGGAAACACAGCATCTTGCACGTTTAATGTAATTTTGACGGATAAAATTCCGCCGGTGTTGTACAATTGCCCGCATGATACGGTGTTGACAAACGTCGATCCCTGTCATGCGGTACCGACAAGTTGGACTGTTTTCCCAAGCGCAACCGATAATTGCTCGGCGGTAACAATCGACTCTTCGTCTTACCGTCCAGGCGACGCCTTCCCGGTTGGCGAAACGATTGTCGTAATTTTGGCAACCGATGCCAGCGGCAACAGCGATACCTGTTCTTTCAAAATCAAGGTTATCGGTATACCGCCGGGATTTAACAATGTACCGAACAATATTGTATTAAGCGGTTGCCCGCAAACCGTAACCTGGTCCCCGCCGGTTCCAGTGGGTATTTGCAACCTCGATTCTTTACGATCCAACTATAAGCCGGGCGATTTATTCCAAAACGGTATAACGGTGGTGACGTATTTGGCATTCCAGGCAAATGGCGACACGACCAAAACTTCGTTTACGGTAACTATTACCGATAGTGAGAAGCCGAAAATAATCTGTCCGGCAGGCCCGGTTGTGGTGAATGTCGGTGGCGTTATACTTTCTGACCCAAGTAACTTTCTCACTGCTTCAGATACGGTTTCAACCTGCGACGGCGCTAAACTGTCATTCGGATTACCGGCTGCCACAGATAATTGTAGCACGGTTTCAGTAACGCAAACGCTCGGTTTCAATCCGGGTAAGCGCTTCCCGGTCGGTTTGGATACCTTGCGTTTTGTGGCAACAGACGCGAGTGGAAACACTTCATTGTGTAACCTTGTGATTGACGTTCGACCATTGGATGATTTGCGTCCGAGCAGCTCGCCCAATCCGATTTGTAAAGGCACAACCAACGTAGTCATTACCCTCACTGATTTGCAGGACGCGACGTACTACTGGACTGGCCCGAACAACAAGGATACGCTTCAGGTGAATAACTATAACGTGGTAATCGGCCAGGAAAACAACGTTTACAGCGTGTTTGCGAACGTAAACGGTTGCAAGACCAAAAGCGACACGATCCGCTTGACCTTGGTTGAAAAACCGGATGCTGTCAACGATACGATTTATGTACAACCCGGTCAGGCTGATACATTTAACATTCTGAAAAATGACTTATTGACCATCGGCGATCCAGGAAAAATTAAATGGCAACCACAACCAATTAACGGGCTGGATTCAATCGGCAATGGCAGGTTTGTATACAATCCGGGCGCAAACGGTCAACCGGTAACTTTCTTTTATCAGTTGTGTTCCGCCCTTTGTCCGGACTTGTGCGATGCGCAGATGGCCACGGTGTTCGTATTGTTTAAAGATGAAAATTGTAATTTCATCCCGAATGTATTCACGCCGAACGGAGATAACAACCACGACAAATTTGAAATACCTTGCATTGGGTTGATAGAAGGAAAAAATCCATTGGTTGTGTACAATCAATGGGGCGATAAAGTGTACGAAGCGGCTTCTTATGATAACTCCTGGGATGGCACCTTGAATGGAAAAGGTAAACCATTACCGGATGGTGTCTATTACTATATTTTCAAGCCATCTAATGGTCCGGCTAAAAAAGGTTTCGTAGAAATCATCCGCTAAAAAAGGGCGGGTTGAAGCGCTCAAAAAGCGCTCAACCCGCCCACAAAAATCCGATGTTATGAAAAGAATTTATCTTTCATTAGCGTTCATATTTGGAATGCTCCAGCTAAATGCCCAACAGGAGCACCATTACACGCAGTTTATGTATAACAAACTGCTCCTCAATCCCGCTTATGCCGGTGCGCGCGGTGTACCCTCCATTACCGGGATTTATCGCAACCAATGGGTTGGTTTTGACGGGGCGCCTAAATCGGCCCTCATTAGTTTCAACTCGCCGTTTCTTTCGCCGCGCGTAGGCGTAGGCGTGACGATTTCCCATGAATCCATTGGTTTGCAGAAGGATTTCTACGGCGCACTCGCATATTCGTATGATCTGGTTGCAGGACAAAAAATTTCTGTCCGTTTCGGCATTATGGGTTCCATTCGTTCCCGAGGCAGAGACCTGACAAGGGCATCTGCCGATCCGAATCAAGTTTTTGATCCTTCTATCGGCGACCTCGAAAGTGTGAATGACATTACCGGAAACGTAGGCGCGGGCATTTATGCCTCTTACGATAATCGGGTATATGCAGGTTTCTCTGTGCCGCATATTTATGCCAACACAATCGGTATTAATCCGAATGCAAGCTTGATCGGCAAAGAATACCGCCATTATTACGGTACGGTCGGCGCAATTTTGCCACTTTCTGAAGACATCAACCTGATGCCCGCCCTGTTGGTAAAATACGTGGAAAACACGCCTTTTGACGCCGACATCAACCTGAATTTGGATATTCGGAAAAAGGTGACCGCCGGTATTTCGTATCGTTTGGGCGGCGACGGACCGGGCGAATCGGTGGATTTGTTGGTGTACTGGCAGGTCACGGAGCAACTTGGTATTGGGGCTGTTTATGATTTCTCCCTGAGCAAACTCAAAGATTACAATGCTGGCTCCATTGAAGTGCTGGTTCAAGCCGATTTGAAAAAGCAAAAAAATAACAACAAGAAGAAGAAAAGTATGACAAATCCGCGCTTCTTCATGTAATCGTTCATCCTTAATCAAACCATATAGGGGATCATGAGCACCTATAAACAGATCTGTTTTTTAAGCTTGTTTGTTTGTCTGACCGGTATGCTGCGTGCGCAAGATGCGCCGAAGGTAACCGTGCAGATCAAAAATGAAGAAGCCATTAATACACCTGCCCTCGAATTTAGTCCAACTTTTTATGAGGATGGTATTTTGTTTGTATCAACCAGTACGGACGTTCAGAAAAAAGTAGTGGTAGACGATACGCAAAAAGCGATGTTTTCAATCCTGCGGGCGCGGCGCAATACCGAAGGCTTGTTGGCCTCATCAGAAGCGTTCTCCAAGGAAATTTCTTCCGGAAACCATGAAGGCCCGGTTTGCTTTGACCGCACGGCTGAAACCATGTATTTTTCGAGTAATGCGGTTATAAAAGGCAAAGACCAGTTTTCTAAGGATAAAAAGCAGAAGATGCGTCTGTATTTTTCCAAAAAGGTAAACGGCGTATGGTCGGCGCCGGAACCTTTACCTTTTAACAACAACGAATTCGATGATTTTTTCCCGGCGATCAGCATCGACGGCGATAAACTGTTTTTTGCCTCCAATCGCCCCGGTGGCTTTGGCAGCACTGACATTTATGTATCTTATAAAGTTGGCGAATCGTGGAGCGAACCGGTCAACCTCGGCCCGGGCGTAAACTCGAAAGGCCGCGAAGCATATCCGTTTATCCATGCCGATAACACGCTGTACTATGCTTCCGATGGTTTGGAAGGCGGTTCAGGCGGTTTTGACCTCTACTATGTCATCCCGGAAGGCAACCAGTGGACCAAACCGGTCAACATGGGCGCTCCGTTCAATACGCCGGGCGATGACTTTGGTTTGATCGTAGATTTGAACAAAATCAACGGTTATTTCAACTCAAACGGCAATGGCGGAAAAGGTGGCGATGAAATTTTCAGCATGCACACCGAAAACGGCAACTTAGACGATTATTTGCTTCAAAACAATCGGGTTCCTGACCGCAAACTTGACTTGAAACTTGTCGTTACGGATAAGGCCAGTGCGGCCGCAATTGCCGGCGCTGATGTTCAAGTGCTCAACTACGATGCAAACAACGTAATTGGTCGCGACGAATCGGGCAACCTGATTACGCTTCAGAACATTAATGGGCAGGATATTATGAAATCAATGCCGCCGGATAAGGGGATTAACGGCGTAACGGACAGTAAAGGGCGGTTTTCTACAGAGATAAAACCGGGTAACTATGTGGTTATCATTGCTAAAAGAGGTTTCCAAACCAAACAAATACGTTTGCCGATCTCTAAACCCGGCAATGAACTGGCGGCGCAGTTGGAAAAACCGGCGTTCGCTAAGGATAAAGTTCAATGGAATCCGTCCTTGTTTAATTACATGACAAACGCACCGCTTGGCGGCGCAATGCTTGTTTTGACCAATGAAGCAACCGGGAAAAAAGATACAGTAATGGCCGATGCCAACGGTATGGTGGATTATTACTTAGATAAAAATTCAAAATACAAGGTCGACATTTATCAAGGTGGTCGCTTGGTCGGCAGCACGGATGTTGACACGAATGGCGCCGCGACTGATAAACCTTTGAGCCAGAATATCTCCCTGGCGCCCTTAATGCCGGGTACAAAAATTGAAATGCCCAACATCTATTACAATTTCAATGATGCGACCCTGCGCCCGGACGCGCGTAAAGACCTGGATCTACTGGTTGCCCTGATGAAACAACAACCATCCATGACGGTCGAATTAGCCAGTCACACGGATTGTCGCGGAAGCAGTTATTACAACCAGGAACTGAGTCAGCGCCGCGCCAATGGTGTTGTTGAATATTTAGTGACGCAGGGTATTCCACGCAACCGCCTGAACCCTATTGGGTATGGCGAAAGCGAGCCGCGCAATAAATGTCAGGATGGCGCAAATTGTACGGAGCAAGAGCATGCCCGCAACCGGCGCACAGAAGTGCGTATCGCAACAGGCGTACAAGGCGGCTCTATGGTTTATGTAGACGGTTATGCCAATAGTAACCCGACGCCGCAAAGCGCTACGGGCAATAGCGGCAAGCCACAAAACGCCAAACCAACGGTGAATCCGATCACGCCAGGTAAAGTAATGGTTTCAAGTGCTGAAAAGGATTCATATTACGTGATTGCGGGCTCATTTCTGATGGAAAATCGCGCAACCAGCCGTTTGGGTGTGTTACAGACGAACGGATATAAAGATGCTACTGTAATTCAATTTCCCGGCTCTGCTTTTTACTCGGTCGCCGTAGGTAAATTCGGTACGCGTAAAGATGCCCAGGAATTGCAACATAAATTAGAATCAGAAAAAATTGACGCATTCATCAGGGCAGTGCAATAGGTCTTCATACCTTTGCGGCCGGAAATGTTCAAAATTTCGAACAATCTTCCTCATCGCATGTTATTGACCAACAAAGACTGCTAAATATGGCTATTATTATTACTGACGAATGTATTAACTGTGGCGCTTGTGAACCGGAATGCCCCAACAATGCCATCTACGAAGGTGGCGTTCAGTGGGCTATTTCTGATGGCAATACGGTTAAAGGTTTGTATACACTTGAAGACGGGAAAGCAATAGATGCCGCACATAAAAATGCGCCGGTCTCGAACGATTTTTATTTTATCGTTCCCGACAAATGCACAGAATGCGTTGGTTTCCATGAGGAACCGCAATGCGCCGCCGTTTGTCCGGTGGATTGTTGTGTTCCCGACCCTGATCGGGTGGAAACTCAGGATCAGTTATTAGATCGCAAAACGCGGCTGCATTTGTAGTGTTGAAAGAGAAAAAGGACAGGCTGCTTTTAAAAGCGCAGTCTATTCATAAGGTTTTTATGGTTCCAAAAATGCCTGCCACCGTTTCCGGTCAGCAGGCATTTTTATTAAACGAATGAGGAGGCTCAAAGGCGGTCAACGTTAATGAGGAGTTGTCATCTCTGAGCGGAAGGTATCACGAAATCTTCGTTCCGAGATGTCACCTCCTCCTTTGGTCGGAGATGACACCTCAGAACGGGCCTTTAAGTTGACGGCATTGGGGGGGCGCCCCATTGGTACTAAAAACAATCTTAGGCAAAAGCCAAATCAATGGCCTTGCTTATTTGATCTACCGCAAATTCCAGGTCTTCCATAGTGTGCGCGGCCGATATAAAACCTACCTCATAACCGGAAGGCCCGAAATAGACCCCGCGTTCCAGACAAGCGATGTGCATTTTTTTGAACAATTCCATGCGCGAACCGTCAATGTCGTCCGCGCGGCGCATACGCATGTGCGTAAAGGTCGGCCAGAAAATAGAGCCGATGCGCGGAAAACTCATGTCATAGCCCTTTTGGTCGCAAAACGCTTGTAATTGGCCTGTAAACCAAGCCGTTTTCTCCTCCAAACTTTCATAAAAACCGGGTTTTAACAAGGTTTGAAGCGTGGCATATCCGGCAGCCATCGCCACCGGATTGGCGCTCAAGGTTCCTGCCTGATAAACCGGACCAACCGGGGCCACCATTTCCATAATCTGACGGGATGCAGCATAAGCGCCTACGGGCATACCGCCGCCAATGATTTTACCAAACGTAATAATGTCGGGCTGAATGTCATAATAACCGGCGGCGCCTTCAAAACCGACGCGAAAACCGGATATTACTTCGTCAAAAATCAATAAGACCCCGTATTGAGTACATAATTTGCGCACATTCGCCAGATATTCCCGGTCTTGCAGCAACAGACCGTTGTTGGCTGGGATTGGTTCAATGATGACGCAGGCAAGTTCGCCCTGATATTGCTGTAAGGCATTTTCAAGCGCTTCCAGGTCGGCCAAAGGCACCACGATGGTTTCGCGGGCAAATGACTCCGGAATACCGGCCGAAGTGGAAATGCCAAAGGTAACCAGTCCTGAGCCAGCCTTTACCAACAGCGAATCGACATGCCCGTGGTAGCAGCCTTCAAATTTCAGCACCTTACTCTTTCCGGTTACGCCGCGCGCCAAACGAATAGCGCTCATCACGGCCTCTGTACCGCTGCTCACAAAACGCACCATTTCAATATAGCGGTGGTTTTCAAGCATTAGTTTGCCGATGCGGTTATCGTGTGGGGTAGGGGTGCCGAAAGACATACCTTCGGCTACCGTTTCTTGCACGCGTTTTACAATATCCGGCGGGCAGTGGCCCAAAATAAGTGGTCCCCAAGAGCAACAAAAATCAACAAAACTTTGACCGTCCACATCCCAAATATGGGAACCGTTGCCTTTTTCAAAAAAAATCGGCGGCCCCTGCACACTTTTGAAAGCGCGTACAGGACTGTGTACGCCGCCGGGAAAATATTGTTTGGCTTCTTCAAACAGGCGCGCGCTGGTAGCGCGCGTGAAAGTGGCGGGTGTTGGATATGACAAGTTATTCATGCGGCAAAGGTAGGCTGCAAAAACATGCGACTATTCAGATTAGTGTCATAAGTCAGGCTCGGTACAAACCTTCTTACTTCAATAAATTCCGCTCCGGCTTAATCAGTTCTGGCAATTGCTTTTGCATCCGTTTAATGCGCGGAATTGATTCAAATTGCACATAAGAATTGGACGGATTGTGTTGAATGTAATCCTGGTGGTATCCTTCTGCTTCCCAGAATTTGGTAAACGGAACCACTTGTGCGGCAATTGGTTTGTCAAATTTACCCGATTTAGTTAATTCTGCAATGTAATCTTCAGCAGCCTTTTTTTGCGCTGGATTGCGGTAGAAAATAATCGTGCGGTATTGGGTGCCGTGATCCGGGCCTTGTCCGTTCACCTGAGTTGGATCCTGACCGGCAAAAAACACTTTGAGCAGCGTTTCATAACTGACGACAGTTGAGTCGTAATACACTTCCACGGATTCGGCGTGCCCGGTGCGGCCGCCGCCTACTTCTTCGTAAGTCGGGTTTTGGGTGTTTCCGCCCGCATACCCTGAAATGGCTTCCTGAACGCCTTTCACGCTTTCAAATGTGCCTTCTACGCACCAAAAGCAGCCTGCGGCAAAATCTGCCACGCTGTATTTACGCAAATCAGCAGCCGTTTTAGTCGGCATTGTGGTTGTGGTTTCGGAACCGGATTTTATGGGCTGGTGCTCGCTGCTTTTTTGTGCGCATGCGCTAAGCCCAAGGGATATTGACAGTACGGTTGTGAAAAAAACGGAATTAAATTGCATTTGGATACTGGTTAAAACTGCGTTAAAAGTATAATGCCTTAAGAACGACGAATTTCACATAAAGGTTTTGAGTCTTAAAGCTTTCCGGTGTACAACTGTTAAAATTGTCCGCCGCAAAACAGTTTTCAAACCGTTAACATGTTTTGGGTGTCTTGTACCGACTAATTTTCCAATCAATCTTTGCACCTAAATCAACCTAATAATTTAAATTTCTATGAAAAACAAGATCACCATTTTCCTTTTTGCATTCCTTTTTGCATCCCAGTTTTTACAAGCGCAAATTACCCTGAAAACCTCCGACATGCCGGTTGCCGGAACCGTTATCAACTTTAGCTATCCCGATTCCTTTGACGTATCCATTTTAGGATTAGGAAACGCAAACGCTAACCAAAACTGGAATTTGAGCAACCTAACCGTTCCTCCAGGTAGCCAGCCGACGCTTTATGTTAACCCGTCAAGCACGCCTCAAGGCAATCAATTCCCGAATGCTTCCTTGTCTTCTGCCTCGGAACTGACAGACTCTTCTGACTATTCCTATTTCCTGTCAAACAGCAATGAGTTTTCACAACTTGGGCAGGCCGGCGTAGGAAGCCTTCTCACATTTTCCCAGCCTTTTAAAATGTTCAAGTTTCCATTTGGAGCGGGCACTGTCATTGACCAGTCAACCAATTTAAGCGGTAATTCTGACGGATACACCATTTCAGGCACCGCCAAAACGAATGTATCCGTTGTCGGTTCGGGTACGGTTAAAACGCCGCTTGGCACTTTCCCTTGCATTCGGGTAAAACGTATTACGGAATTAAATGTTAATATTTTGGTTTTCAACGTAATAGAACGGGATACCGTGTGGGAATGGTGGACGAATAGCCACAAAGCGCCAGTTTTTAGCTATCACCATATTTACACCTCTTCATTCGGCGATGAGACAACTGATGCATATTCTGAAATTTTGTCGGGCGAGGCAGTTGCTACACACAACTTGAATGCGCCATCAGTGGATTTGCAAATTTCACCCAATCCGACATCCGGCCCGATTAACGTAACATTTACGGCGCTTAATAATGGTAAAACAACCTTGCAAGTAGTTGATGCAACCGGAGCCTTGGTTTATACGGCAGCGCCTGACGCCATAACGACCGGCGACCAACAAATCAGCCTTGATTTACAGGATAAACCGGCGGGTATTTATTTTATTTGTTTGCGTCAAGCCGGAAAACTGATTGCGATCAAGCAGGTGGTTAAAAATTAATTGTTGAGGCGTTTTGCCGCTGCGCTTAATTGAAATTACCTCAATTTGTTGCGCCGGAATCGCTGGTAATCAAACTTTACTCATTTGATGACTCCAAGTCATCTGATGAATAAAGTTTGATTATCAGCAGCTTAAAACAAATCATTTCAATTGGCATCTTCTTCTGTTGCAAAAAGATTCCTTATAATTTTTTCCCTTTAAAATAGCAAGTTTCATTTGATACCGCATTACCCCACTGCCGGGTTAAGAAAATGCTGTTTCATATTCATACAATAAAAATTACCTGCAAATATAACGGTCGCATAAAGGAAACAGTGCGGTAGAATATGCCAAACTGTCACTGTGGTGTTTCAACATATCTTTTGATTGAGTAAAACCATATTCGGCTAATCTTTAGAAATACCTTAGAATCTTTCAAGAGGCTTGTTCTGTGCGTATATTGGGCTTACATTTGTATTACATAGATTATGCGGTTAAACAAGATTGGCCGCAGTGCAAAAACTTCATACAACAGAGGTTAGTGAATGAAACCGGAGGAGGGGGAGTGTACGCATTGAAGCAGACGATACGTTACACTCCGCCTTTAAAAGGTCAGCCAGGTACGCATATTTTTGATTCAGGACGATAAATAAAAAAGGGGCCGAACGTGGCCCCTTTTCTGTTCTCTTATGGTTTTAGACGGATATTTTACATTTTTGGAAGCAGTACCGCATCAATAGAGTGGATCACGCCGTTGCTTTGGTATGCATTGTAGAACAAAATCGTTGAAATTTGTGATATTCAATTAGTTGCTGCGGGATGCAACCATTTAATCGCTTAAATTGTCTATTGAAATACGCGCCTTATCACTGTAAAACATAAAAGGACATGCAAACGACCGTTTTGAACCCAGCCAAACAAGCGCCCGACGCTACACGTCCCCAAGCCCTGCGTTGTATCATCGTGGAAGACGAGCCGCTCGCCGCCGAAATTCTGGCCGAATACGTTGCGCAAACGCCCTTTCTTGAACTGACGCACACCTGTAATGACGCCATCCGCGCGCTCGACGTGGTGCGCATGAACCCGGTAGACGTTATTTTCCTCGACATCAACTTGCCCAAACTCAATGGCCTGGAATTTTTAAAGACCCTGCTGCACCAGCCTAAAGTCATCATCACCTCCGCGCACCACGAATACGCCGTGGAAGGCTTTGATTTGCAAGTGATTGACTATTTGTTGAAACCTATTGAATTCAGTCGGTTTACCAAGGCGGTACAGAAATTGCTGTTGCCCCAGCGTTTGAACGAGCCGCAACCTGCAAGCGCCGGAAAAAATACCCAGCCCGTGCGTCCGTTTTACTTTTTTACGGTGCAAAAACGCTCCGTCAA
>JBAXTB010000162.1:0-12114 GCA_037130425.1 Bacteroidota bacterium | reverse complement strand
AATGAACAACTGATACGCGAACAAAATATAAACATCCCGCAATCGCTTCAAAATCAAGCAAATACTTGGTCGAATGAAGCAAAAACGGTGATCTGGTTTGCCAATCAACAACAAGTTTTGGCCCTTGCCGCCATCACGGACCCGCTCAAACCCGGTTCGGTCCAAGCCGTGCGTGAAATGCAAGATATGGGCCTTGAACTCTACCTGCTTACCGGCGACAACCAACAAACGGCCGATGCCATCGCCGCGCAAGCAGGCATCGCGCAGGTGCGCGCGGGGCAATTGCCTGCTGATAAAGAAAATTTTGTGCGCGCACTTCAAGCCCAAGGCAAAGTGGTGGCGATGGTGGGCGACGGCATCAACGACAGTCAGGCACTCGCTCGCGCGGACGTGGGCATTGCAATGGGAAAAGGCTCCGATATTGCCATTGATGTGGCCAAAATGATCCTGATGGGCAGCGATTTGGCCAAAATCCCGGCCGCCATACGCTTGTCACGCCAAACGGTGAAAACGATTCGTCAAAACCTGTTCTGGGCCTTCATTTACAACCTGATCGGTATTCCCCTTGCCGCCGGGGTGCTGTATCCGCTGAACGGATTTTTACTGAATCCGATGATCGCCGGGGCGGCCATGGCTTTGAGCTCGGTGAGCGTGGTGACGAATAGCCTTCGGATGAAGAATATCGAATAACGAACAGATGAATATCGAATATCGAAGTGGGCGTTGCGCCTGGGTCTGCGTGTGCGAATAGGACTTGGATTGAAGGGCGGAATTTATTCCACCTATAAAAAGATATACATAAATTTTTGATTGTTAGTGCTTTAAAGGCGGAATAAATTCCGCCGTCCAGCCATACGCTTGGCATTTTAGCCATAAAAAGGCGCTGCGCCAAGCCCCAAAGCCCGGCGCTGGCGCAGGGTTCCAACCCTGTGTCTTCGATCATGCGGGTTCCACCCGCTTTTGCGGTAAAAGTCGGGTAAAACCCGACAGATTGTGGTCACAGGGTTCCAACCCTGCGCCAGCGTTCTTCTGTTTGTTCTTAAAAAAGGGCGCTGCGCCCGGCACCCGAAAATGCCAAACCGCAACGCCCCGTTCGATATTTGTCTGTTCGATATTCCCTTATTCGATATTCTTCAACGTTTTACTGATAAAATCTGTCAGCGCCTCACCACGCAGCATCCCTTGTTGCAACAATGCCACATCATACAGGTATTTCGCCAGTGCAGGACGCTCGGCTTCATCCAGGCCCACTAATTTTTGGGCTACCAGCGGGTGATTCGTATTCACCACCACATTGTACATATCCGGGAAATCGCCCATGCCCATGCCTTGCATGGCCTGCATTTCCTTCATACGGCGCATAAATTCGGGTTTTACCACCACTACCGGCTGATCGTCGGGGGCCAGAGCTTTGCATTCTACGCGACCACCGCCGCTGCCGGCAACGCCTTCGAATACATGTTTTACCGTTTCGGTTTCTGCCTCGCTGAGCACCGACTCGCGTTTTTCATCTTTTTGAACCAATTGGTCTACGGTGTCAGAATCGACGCGTACAAACACCAGTCCGAATTCGGGGCGGTATTCGAGGTGTTGCATCCAGTGGTTGTCTAATACGGTATCGAGGCGCAGTATGTCGTAGCCTCGGTTAACGGCCGCTTTGATCAGCGAATCATGGCCTTCCACATCATTGGTGTAGATGCACACCACCTTGCCGTGTTTGTCGGTTTGGTTGGCTTTGATTTTTTCCTTGTATTCGTCAAGCAGGAAAAATGCGCCCTGTGTGTTTTCAACGAGGGTGAATTTTTGCGCCCGCTCGTCGAATTTTTTATCAGAAATGCTGCCGTATTTCACAAAAACGCCCAAATCGCGCCATTTTTGTTCAAAAGCGGGACGATCCTGTGTGAACAGTTCGTTCAGTTTGTCGGCTACTTTTTTGGTGATGTACTCGCTGATTTTCTTGACGTTGGTGTCGCTTTGCAGGTAGGAGCGCGACACGTTCAGCGGAATATCAGGCGAGTCGATGACGCCGTGCAGAAGTTGCAACCATTCGGGTACAATGTCGCGCACGTCGTCGGTTACGTACACTTGGTTGCTGTACAGGTGTATTTTATTGCGGGTGACCTCCATTGCGTTGCCCAATTTTGGGAAATACAACACGCCGGTGAGGTTGAACGGATAGTCGATGTTGAGGTGAATCCAGAACATTGGCTCTGGGGCAAAGGGGTAGAGTGTGCGGTAAAACTCCTTATAATCCTCGTCTTTGAGGTCGGCCGGCAGTTTTTTCCAAAGCGGTTTGGTTTCGTTGATGATGTTTGGAACTTCCACTTCAGCCGTGGCTTGTTCTTCGGCATTTTCATCCGCTGTTTCCGCAGGAATATGTTCTTTGCGGGTGCCGTATTGGATAGGTATTGGCAGGAAGCGGCAATATTTATCAAGGAGTTCCTGGAGGCGGTTGTTGCTCAGAAAATCCTTGTTTTCTTCGTTGATATACAACACGATATCTGTGCCGCGCTCTGTTTTGTCCACGGTTTCCAGACTGAATTCCGGACTGCCGTCGCAAGACCATTTCACGGCTTCGGCGCCTTCTTTCCAGGATTTGGTCACCACCTCAACGCGGTCGGCAACCATAAACGCCGAGTAAAAACCAAGACCGAAGTGGCCAATGATGCCGCTGTCTTTGTATTTATCAAGAAACTCCGCCGCGCTGCTGAAAGCGATTTGGTTGAGGTATTTCAGTACCTCTTCTTCGGTCATGCCGATGCCCCGGTCGCGTACAATGATTTTTTTCTCTGCCTCGTCCCGGATAATTTCAATGGTCGTGTCGCCAATTTCCTGTTTCACTTCGCCGCGTTCAGCCAGGATGCGCAGTTTTACCGTGGCATCTACAGCGTTGGAAACGAGTTCGCGCAGGAAAATCTCATGGTCTGAGTACAGAAACTTTTTAATAATCGGAAAAATATTCTCCGTTTGAACTGAAATAGTACCCTTCTGCATGGTTGGTATAGATAGGTTAAATGTTGAATTTTTATACGCCAGATCAAAAAGTTTTATGCAAGTGAATTTGAAATTCACATAAAGCCTTCTGCGACGTATTATAGTTGTCGTGCAATAGCAATTTCAAAGGTTATGCCATTACGTAAGATAACTGACAAATTGTCGGATAATAATTATGGAAAAAAATAAATAACTGATAAACAATCAATTAAATAAATTTTCTAACATAATTTAAGTATTTTTTGTCGGAAAGCCCTATACAATAACAGTGTATATGCTTAATATTTGGCATAGAAGTTGTCTATCTATAAATACCAAGAATGAACCAAAAGAACATTAAGATCGTCACCGATCTTAACGTCGTGGAAGAGGGGCCAGCTCATTCTGGGGGGTAGGGCTGGTCGCCTCGCCACATTATGTGTGTTATTACTACTTAAAGCATATGAACAAGCACAGCAGGAGGTCTTTGATCTTCTGCTTTTTTTATACGCCAGAGTCTTAAGTTTTGTGCAATTGAATTTTCAAGACGATTTGCATAAACCAATTGCGGCAGCGTATAGGTTGCCTACTCAGGCCGGTTTGTCAAAACCATAATGGCCGAAAAATCCCCTCCAGCGCATTTGCATCACGCCGAGAATGCCTTCCTGAACAATTTTTAAAGACATTTTTGATACGCCGAGTTCGCGGTCTTTAAAGGTAATGGGCACTTCTTTGATGCTGAATCCAAGTTCCCAGGCAGCAAATTTCATTTCAATCTGGAAAGCGTATCCGATGAAACGAATTTTATTCAAATCAATGGTTTCCAGCACTTTACGTCGCCAGCAAACAAAACCGGCTGTTGGGTCGGAAATCGGCATCCAGGTCATTAAGCGGGTATAAATAGAACCGCCGCGTGAATAAAAATGACGTTCCCAGGGCCAGTTTTCTACCTGTCCGCCGGTAACATAACGCGAGCCGACTGCTACATCGGCGCCGTCTTCCCGGCATTTAGCCAGCAAGCGCAACAAATCTTTCGGATTGTGGGAAAAATCGGCGTCCATTTCAGTCAGGAACTCGTAACCATTGGCTAATCCCCAGCGAAAACCGGCAATGTAAGCAGTGCCCAAGCCATTTTTGCCCGCCCGCTCAAGCAAATGCAGCCTGCCCGCAAATTCTTTCTGCAGATTTCGAACAATCTGGCCGGTTCCATCCGGCGAACTATCATCCACAATCAGGATATGAAAAGGTTCTGGAAGCGCAAAAGTAGCCCGAATGATCGCCTCGGCATTTTCGCGTTCGTTATAGGTGGGTATAATTACCAGGGATGACATGAAATGTAGAAAGTTCCTTGTTTTGTTCTTACGCTTCGTTTCAAATTCTGCGCGACGAAAAGAACAGCCGTTGTTTAGTTAAAAAGCAAATGCAGTGCCGAAAGCAAGTACCGATAAAATGAGGCCATACATGAATATATTGTAACAAATACTCAGGTATTGGTATTTCTTGGCCAGCACAATACCAAGAAAATACAAGTCGCGGCTCATGGAACTATACAAAAATTCCGGATCTTTCAGCATTTCATTGACGCCCCACTGGAATTCCTCAAGGGGCATACTGTGGAAATTGCCAAAAAACAGCAAATTGGCCTTGCGCTGTTTAATGGCTTCCCGGGTCACTTTGCCTTCGGTTACTTTCGGACGCGTACTGAGCGTCGCGTAAATCATGGAACCGAGACAGGTGGCCGTAAGCAATATAGTAGGAACGACGAGCCGGAGGTCAAAGCTGCCATTCACCTGAAGTTTTGGCAATAAATTACTCACTAAGATGGAAATAACGATCGCATTCACCGAAAGCATCAAGTTGGCTTTGCTGTCGGCCATTTGGCTGAGGTTGGTGTGGGTGCGGTAGGTGGTGCGGTACATGGTTTCGACGCCGCGCCCGAACCGCGCCATTTTCAGTTCATTTTCACTATCCTGTATAATTTGGTGCAGGTTGCCGGCTTTTTCTTTTTCATCCATCAAGGCAAGTTCGCTGATGGTGGGTGTTTTCTCCGGATTAAGTCTGCGTTTTTGTTTCAGCAATTGCTGTACATGCTTGGCTTTTCGCTTGTTGAACAGCTCATTTGCAACCACGGTATGATAACTGTGGTTGAGCATAAAATTGAGTTCAAAATCAACCCATTCCTGCTCGGTCATAATCAGGTTGCGGGTCAGAATCAATTCCTGCCGGAAACGACCATTGCGATCCCAATAACTGTCCATGCCGAGATGACTGAGGTCGGCGTCACAAATAATTTGCTCCAGCAAGGTATTCGGCTGTTGAGGTACTTTGGTGGCGCGAATGATGTTGCAAATAATGTCTAAATCCGAATCGGATAATTTGCCTTGCAAAAACTGAATCGCATTGTCGCAGCTGCGCTCCTCATGGTTGGCAGGGCCTTCTGCATAACCGGTATCATGAAACCAGGTTGCCACTTCGAGCAACATCATTTCGTGGGGATCCAGTTCGAAACCTTCGCCGATCATCCGCGTGGCCGCTACGGTTTGCGCAGTATGCGCCAGGTTGTGAAAAACAAATTCGGGCGACATACGTGCCGCGAAGTAGGTCCGGATATGCCCTTCAATTTCGGGTAATAGTTGCTCTGTAGCAGTCATGTGGCGATCTAAATTGCGCAATAGAAAAGCAAAGGTAAGCTTTGTTTGGCTTGTGCTGAAAGTCCGCTGCGTTATTTGGTGATTTCCAGACGTAATGACACTTTTTTCAAGGGTTTGTCGGCTGCATCGCGTGGTAAGGCAGCGATGCGATCTACAACCTCCATACCGGAAATGACCTGGCCAAACACAGTATATCTGCCATGTAACTGTGGTATGCCGCCATAAATTTTATAAACAGCCCTTATTTTTGGTGAAAATTGCATTTTTTCTTTTTGAACAAGCGCGTCTAATGTCGCATCTGTTTGGGGGCGGCCCTGTACGATAAAAAAGGAAGCGCCCGGCTTAGTCGTGCGGGCGGGTGAACAGGCGACCAGCGCACCCGCGCGTAGAGGGGCTTCTATTTCGGGATTTGTTGCGCCGGGGAAATCACTTGCGCCATTATTTACACCAAATTCGATAAAATTATCGCGCAAAATCTGGATGCAATCCAAAGAATCAGCGCCCAATTGTTTACAAAAACGGACAAACTGATCGCGGTGTGCGGGCGTGGAATTAAACAAGGTCAGCCGGATATCGCCCATGGATGTATGAAAACAAACAATGGGTTCCTTTTTGGGGCCGCAGGCGTAACAGCAACATGCCATAGACAAAAAGAAAAGCAGGCGCATAGGCTTGAGGTGTTTAGCGACAATCGGATTATAAAAACGGGATCATTGCTCCCAGCCCCCGGTTTCCGCTTCTATTTCTTTAAAATAACGTATCGCGTTGATTTTCAGCGTTCTTTCCTGGTTCATGGTGTCTTTGGGCGGCATTTCCACCACTTGGCGGTAATGCGGCCAGCCGTCTTCATCACGGCCTACAAAATCGAAATAGCCCTCGTAACTCAACAGGCGGCACACGGCCACGTGCATCAAATCCTGTTTTTCTTCTTTGCTAAATCCTTTTTTCCAGCGCCCCAATTCCTGAATACCGATTAGGAACAGCACAATGTTCAAATCGGGCATTTGGTCGCGTTTCATGGCATCTTTTACTAAGTGTTGCACCCGCAGCCATTCAAAATCAAGTTCCCAGTCTTCCATATCGGCAAAAATAGCATTTATGATCGGTTTTTCAATAGGCTATGTAACTGATCCATTTCTAAGTCCTTGCCTTCCAGGATGTCTCCGATTTTATAATGTACCGGGTAATCCGGCATCACGCCGCGGCCTTTGTCTGTTTTGCCAACCGCGTAACGCAGGTGATAAACGGGAAAACGCACTTTAAATTTGGTATGCGGCAATTTCAACTGCGGATAACCACCGCCGCAATTGCCCGTTTCATTGCCGCCGGTTTCTATACCAATGACGGTAGCCTGATTGCGGTTTTTTAAAAAACTGGCGCACATACTGGCCGATGAAAAGGACCAGCCGTTGGTAAGTACATATACTTTTCCGTTAAAATTATGTTTTGTGCGGGGTTTCAAAAGCCAATACCGCAAATTCAAATTGCTTTCCCGGCCGTGTTTGAAACGCGGATGCAGGTTATAGCGCATCCAAATAGCAACAAGAACAGCCTTGCCTTTGAAGTTAAAATAGCGCCCGATATGCGTGTGGCGTTGCCGTTCATAGCGGTAACTGAACGGCTCATCGAGGATTTTTGCCAACAAATAGCCCATATTGTCTACGTTTCCACCGGTATTATAGCGCACATCCACCACGAGGTTTTGAATATGTTGCTCGTCCAACCAGCGGAACGCGCGGCGGTAAAAGCGCTTGTAACGCCCATTGGGGAAACTGCCGAGTTGCAGCAGCGCCGTGTTTTTATCAACCGTATCGCGGCGCAACACCATGTCTTTGAATTTCAAGATGGGCTTTTCTTCCGGCGGACGTTTTACTTTGACATTGAGCAATTTAAGTAAATCGAGGCGGGACATGGAGCCGACCTTGCGCTCATAGGAAACGCCTTTATCACTCAACACGTTGATTACGTTCATCTTATGTACTCCGAAAAACAAGGATTGATGCCGGGCAAAATAAACCGAAGCCACCGATTCGGCAAAAGTTTGGTTAAACCCGTCGCTGCTTTGAATCAAATGTCCCAAACGTATGACCGTGGAAACCGGCTCGCCATTGATGGTTCTGATTTCGGTGCCGCGTTTTAAAGTCGTATCGCCGCTGTAATTGCCAATGATATAGGCTTTTTCGCCCACTACGCTGATGGTGAAGGGCAAAATCTGGGTTTTTTCGCTGTAAAACGGCGTTTGCACCGAGGTATGTCCGTCGCGCACGCGCGCAACCGCCAGCCGAACCGTTACTTGTGCCTGGGCCATACTCACCGAATCGCCCTTCAAATGCACGCGTAAAGCATTGAAAAACAGATCCAAAGAGTCTTTTTTATTGTACAAAAAGACGCCCTGATGACCCTTGTACAAAACCGTTTGCAGGAAATCAAGGTCGGCGCGCAAGTCGGCAACGGCAATTTTTTGGGCCTGCAAATGCGCGCTTGCAAGGAGCAGGAAAAAAAGTATAAATCGCTTAATCAAACGCATGGGACAAAAAACAAGCCTGAAAAGAGGGGTAAAAAATCAAATTCAAGTGCAAAAACAAATTCAAATACAAACCCAAATTCAAATACAAACCCAAATTCAAGATCAAAAACAAATTCAAACCCGAAGCGCCCCTCCGCCTTTTAACCTCCACCTTCTAGCTCTTCCTCTTCCTCCTCAATCCGCTCAAGCACCCGAAAAACGTACTTGTGCTCATTCTTCGCGTCCGGTTCATGCGCTTCACGCCAGATTTCCCGCCATTCAGCGGGATTTATTTCGGGGAAAAATGCATCGCCTTCCACCTCCACGTCAACTTCCGTGATGTAAATTTTGTCAAGCAGGTCAAACGCTTCCTTAAAAATGACGCCGCCGCCGATGATAAAGGCTTCGGTTTCGCCATTGTCGTACGCAATGCCCAGCGCGTCTTCAATGGAATGCGCCACCAGCACGCCGTCAGCCGTAAAAAAGGCATTTTTTGTGATAACCACATTGGTGCGATTGGGCAGAGGGTGGCCAATGCCTTGAAAACTATTGCGGCCCATCAGGACATGATGGTTCAGTGTGGTGCGCTTGAAGTATGATAGGTCGGCCGGCAAGTACCAGGGAATCTGGTTGTTATGTCCGATGACATTGCGGTGCGCCATGGCGGCAATTGCGGAAACAAGCATGAAAAGAGTACGTTTTGGGCTGAAAATCAGACGATGTTCAGCATAATTTGTGTTAACCTTGCATATAAACGACGAATTTTTCTTCAAAAAACGCCTCTTCAAAAAAGTCGGAAATCGGGAACAGTTCGGTGTAGGTATATCCGTTACCGGGCAGCGCCTGAATCTCGCCGTCGAGTTTGCCGCCTTTGAGGGCGATGGTTCCGTTGGGGTAGGCGTGTATATGTTTGCGTTTGAGCAAGCGCTGGCTCCAGCCTAACAGTTTATCGAGCGGGGCCACGGCGCGCGATACCACAAAGTCGAAGGCGCTGGTCGTTTTGAGGTCTTCCACGCGGGCGTGTAAAGCGGTTACGTTTGTGAGTTCAAGGGCGGCGGCAATTTCTTTTACGACCGTAATTTTTTTCCCGGTTCCGTCCACCAACGTAAATTGGGTTTCCGGAAAAACAATGGCCAGCGGAATGCCCGGAAATCCGCCGCCGGTGCCCAAATCAAGTACCGTTGAACCGGGTTTGAAGGGAAATGTTTTGGCAATCGCCAGCGCGTGCAGCACGTGGCGTTCGTTCAGGTTCTCAATATCCTGCCGCGACACCACATTGATGCGGGCGTTCCATTCGGTGTACAATGGTTGCAACTGCGCCAGTTTTTGCAATTGTTCGGGGCTTAAATCCGGGAAATACTTGGTAATCAATTCCATCGTCGCCTTATTCAGAGAGTTCTTTCAACATTTTTTCCGCTTGCGTGCGGCGTAGCGGGTCTTGCGTGTTCGAGCGCGCGCGTTCGACGGCGCCGGACGCTTTTTCCCGCATGTTCGGATTTTGGGAGGCCAATTTTACAAACGCCAGCGCCTGATACCAGTACAAATCTTCGCCGTAGCGTTCTATATTGTCAATTTTTGCAAAACATTGCAGGGTCAAGGAAGGCCGATCAATTTGCAAACCAATGATCCCCAAGTAAAACAAGGCATCGGATTGGCAAGCCGGCGCATTATCGTCGCTGCTAAGATCGGCCAATTGTTCGGCGGCCGCTTTATAGTTTTTGGCCTTATAGGCTACATCCGCATCCGCCATTCTTTTGACGCATAAAGCGCGTTCTTCGCTCCCGGAATCCTCCTCGATGCCGGTTTTGCCTAACCGCGCAAGATCATCCATGATGCTTTGGGGCGGATTAAAGTTGGACTGATACACTTCTTCCGGCGTTTGGGTACGGGAAAAAAAGTTGTACGCCATGATGCCGCCAATGGTAAACAGGATTCCAACCGCAGCGTACACCAACCAGCGGTTGCGTTCGGGCGGCGTTCCGGAAATGGGTTCGCCATCGGAAATGCGGCGCTCGTACACCCGCATTTGTTGCCAAAGGCGGTGCCCGTCCGGGTCGTCATGGTGTATGATTTCCGATTTTACAGGTTTGCGCCAGGCCATAATTGCGGCGCGGGTGGCGCGCAATTGTTCGCTCGGCGGCATATAGGCCGAGGCATCCGGCTCGTCGGGAAGCGGTTCTTCTACGGGCGGTTGTTCTTGTTCGCGTTCGGCAAGCCAATCACGAAAATGGGTGATCGCCAGCGCTTTAAGGTAAACAGGGAATGGAATATCTGTGGGCACTTCGCCTTTTCTGGCCTGACGCGCCGCCTCAATAACGGCCGTTTGGAAAAAAATGCCACCTGCGGCTTCGCTCCCACCCAAAGCTGTCACGGCGCGCACAATGGGGCGGCGGAATTCCCCATATATCAATTGAAGGGCATCGTCATCGGCGGTACGCAGTCCGTCGAGGTAAGTATCGTTGGAAAAACTTTCGGGTACTTCTTCCATGGAGGTATTTTCTATTTTACGTTGCAAAGTTGGGGTAAATTCTGCTTAAACCCAATGTGAAAAAAAAAGAGTCAGGACATTACTGCCCCGACTCCATGAAAACACCTAAAACCCTATTAACTAACCTTATGAAAACAAATTCATTTGCATCGCTTGTCATACTGAGCGCTGATTTTATGATTTTAGCCAATGGCCGCGCAAATCAAATCAACGCGAAGAATTTAACCGATTGCAATGGTTTTTGCGACTGGTTTCACTTCCTCTTTTTTGGGAAGCGTAACGTTCAAAATACCATTTTCATAAACAGCAGAAATCAAATCTTGGTTCACTGTTTCTGGTAATTTATATGAACGTTTGAAAGATTCGAAGCGAAATTCGCGGCGCGTGTAGCGTTCATCCGCATTTTCGGTCTTCACTTCGCGTTTCGCTTCAATGGTCACATACTCTTTTTCGGTTGTAATCGAAAAGTCTTGTTTGTCAAATCCTGGCGCGGCAATCTCTACGCGGAAGTTATCTTTTGTTTCAACAACGTTTACAGCCGGTTGGTTCATAACCGCGTCGCTTCCAACGAAATCGGAAAAGTTGCGGTTCAAAAACTCATCTAATAAACCGTTAGAGAAAACTTTGGTTGCAGGGAATGGACGGAATTTTACGATCTGGTTCATATTGAAATGTGATTTGTGAAGTGTGAAGGAATTTTTATTGTGATGCTTCCTTCTATTCAATTCACGTACCAGCGCGATTTTGGGAACAAATTGGCGGTTTTAGAGGAAAATATATGACAAAATGGCGTATTTTTTGTGTTTTAGCCTATGACAAAATGGCATACACTACAGCGATTTCTCAAATTCCGCTTTCATTGCCAACACGCCCTCCAATAATTTCAAATGGTCGATTTTTAAAGCTGGCCTTTTCCAGGTTTTGTCTTTCTCCGGGTCATTGAATTTCGGCCAAAAAATATAGTCGTAATAATATTGCCAGGCGGCTTGAACGTATTCGTTTTCCCGGTACGTATTCAGGTGTTTATATTGAGGATCCTGACACAAAAGGTCGTCGAACAAGTTGATGAAATTGGTAAGATCGTTTAATGTAGAAGCGTTTAATTGTTTGCTTTTGATTGCATTACAAAGCACATCTATATCGTATGTAACGTCGGCGGTCGGCTGAAACTGGTCAAGTTTATTGATCCAGGGGTCAATTTTGCCCATTGTCAAGAGATCGCTTATGTGCGCATCGAGATGTGATTTGATATTCGGTAAATCCGTCGTGCTGAATACCTGTCCCGACCGGAATGTCAAGAGTTTGTTGATATTGTCTTCATACATATCGTCGTACCAAATCAAAAATACAGGATTTTTCAGGGTGTCCGAGTTGTATTGCAGGATCCAGACGGAGTAGCTCTGGCAAAACTGCTCAAAGTCGGAAGTGGGTTGTGGATTCATACTGTGTTTTGGGTGTTATAAACGTGAAAAGTTGTGTAAAAGGTTCACGTTGGC